>CBDBFD010000001.1:0-51736 GCA_965204725.1 Candidatus Latescibacterota bacterium
CAGGGTGATGGTGGGGTCGAGCGAGGTCGGGTCGGTGTCGAGCGTTGTGCCGCTGCCGATGACGGACTGTATCCCGGCCGGTGCTTTGGTCCATGCGCCGCTGCCGACCTTGAACTCGAGCTCATAACGGGCCACCCCCGCTGTGGGTGTCGCCGCCGTCCATGAGAGGGGGAACGATACGAGGCCCGTGTCGCTGGCAAATGCGACCGTTGCCGTCATCACCGGCGTCGTCAGCTTGACCTGCGGCGGCACGACGAGGTTGACGCCGTTGCTGTCGAGCGAGTTCTGCCGCTGCGTTGGGTCGGTGGTGATGGCGCGTACCGTGGCCCGCTGCGTCAAGGCAGGTAGCCCGGCGGCGGGGCGGGGGAGCCTTACCGTGTAGGTGGTGGCTCCCGTGACAATCGCCGTTGACCCGCCAATGCCGCCGTTTACGATTTGATAGCTCGCCAAGAGGTTCGCTGGACGCGATGCTCCCCACTCCATGCTAAACTCGATGTATAAGGCCGTCGTGGTAAAGCTGGTGATACGCAGGTTGGTGGGCGTTGTCATGCGCGGGACGGCACTGGCGAGGGTCGTGAAGTTGGCTTGCGCCCATGCGGAGTTGCGGTGCGTCCCGGCGGGCTTGGCGATGGCGATGATCGCAAAGACATAGGTGCTGTCTGCCTCCAGCCCCGTCAGCCTGTTGTTGGTGTTGCCCGGCTGGATGGATATACGCCCCGCATGGGCGGCCTGTAGCTCCTCTTGCGTCGGGGTGCGGGGGCTGGCAGCGGTCCCGGCCCGCAGGAAGAAGTACCGATACTCCTGCACTTGATCGGCGGGGGTAGACTCCACAAAGGAGGTCAGGATGCTGTTGGCCCGTCGCTCCGTGAAGGTGATACCCGAGGGGGCACTCAGCGGCAGCCTGGTGCTCATCGTCACGTTGGCTGTCCCATAGGCGCTGAGGAGGTAGTTGCTGTTGGGCAGGGCGAGGATACGCAGCTCGATGTAATCGTCCGTGGTGCTGAGCAGCCGCTGGAGGCGAGTGCGGCTGATGTTATAGCGCGTCTGCGTCGCGGAGACGTTGCCGGACACGAGGATCCATTGGCCGCCGTCCACACGCCCCCATATCGCATACCGATAGACGCCCGCCTGCGGGGTCGAGCGCACCCACTCCATGTTGACGCGCAGGGTGGCTTGGTCCCAGGTGGCGGTCAGGGCGGGCGTCGAGAGTTGGTTGCCCGTGCCGGTCTCCTCGCCACTCGGCTGGGGGGCGGTCGCGCTGTCGGCGTTGGACGTGCTGCCTGAGTAGCCGCTGTTGGCGGCGGCTTGAACGCGAAACTCGAAGGTGAGTAGGCTGCTGCCGGTGGCAGCCCGGACGGCTTGCAGGGTATAACTGCCGGAGCGGGTGGCTCCCTTAGCGCGGGCCTCCAGCCGCTGCCATGAGCCGCCTGCGGCCCGGGCCTCGACGATGTATTCGTCCAGCCCCGCGGTGGGGGTGACGGCTGTATAGCCTACGACGAAGCGGCTGGTGGTGCTGCTCCATGCGGCCGTCACTGTGGCGCGGCTCAGGGGCGTGACCGCCGTGCCCGTGTCCGTGATCGTCGTGCGAAAGGTCTCCTCGTCGCTGTCCTGCGAGGTGCGGCGGTTGGCGTCGATAGCGTCGTCGGTCGCCACGGCCCGCACAAACACATCGTAGCGTGCGCCGTTGGTGGCCAGCCCCGTGAGGGTATAGGCGCGGCTCGTCTTGATCACCCGTATGCCGGTCGAGGGGAACGCCCCGCCGGTGGGTCGATGGAATACACGGTACTCCTTCAGGTCGGCATCGGGGTTGGCCGCCGTCCATGCCAGGGCCGCCGTCCCATCGCCGGGCGTCACCGTCACCGTCACCTTAGACAGCGGGACGGCCCCCACCACAGGAACCTCGCCGGTGGCGAGGGTCTCCGCGGTATAGACGCCGCGCGCGGAGTCGATCCAGCGGACGTTGTTGAGGATGTAGTTGTTCTTGGCGCGGGCGACGATCTGCACATCATACACATCGTCTGTCCGTAGCCCCCCCACAGTGACAGAGGTCGTGGATGCCGACAGGCTGCGGCGTATAAAGCGGGCGGGGGGCGGCTCCCCCGACCAGCGGTAGTAAAAGTCGTACCGCTCAATCGCCTCGGAGGGGCTGGGAGTGGACCAGCGGGCGGTAAAGCTGCGGTCGCCCGCCGTGAACTGCACACGCCCCAGCGTGATACGCCTATCCGTAGGGGAGGCCGGGGGAGCGGGCGGTCGCGGCGTCTGCGGTCTGTCGGTCTCGGCGGCGGGCTCTCCTACATCGTTGGTGACGCCGGCGGACCAGACGCTGTTGCGCCAGCCGGGTGCGCCAATCGACCGCGCTTGAAACTCCCAGCGGACGCCCTCGACGGGTGGCGGCTGGATAGACAGGTTGCCGCGGGTCGCCTCCACGGAGCGGGTGAGCTCCCACCCGCGGCTTGACTCCGTCTGGTTGTTGCGGTCGAGGATGCGTCCGCGCACCTCCTTGCGGGCGATTCCGGTGTTGCTTGAGGGGGTGTGGAAGGCGATGGTGATGTCGGACAGCTGGTTGCCGTGCCCCGCGGTGAACACCACGGAGCGGATGGTCAGGGACGGTGCCCGTGCGCCCGTGGTGCGGGCGATGGTTGTGAAGCTGCCGTACACGAAGTTGCTATCGGTATAGGTTGAGCCGCCGATGGCCCGCACCCGCCAGCTATAGGCGCTGCTGCTCTGTAAGCCATTGAGCCACGTGGTGGTGCCGCGCACCGTGCCGGGAAGCTCGGTCCACTCCGCATCCCCCCGCAGTTGATACTCAACCTTATAGCCGAGGATAGCCCCGGCATGGGTGCCCGTCGGGGCGGTCCAAAAGAGGGTCAGCCCTGAGTAGTTGATCTCGCGCGTCCCCAGCCCGGTAGGGGGCGGCAGCTGCCCCCCCGCCAGCGCGAAGATAGACGCCGTGCGGAAGTCAGCCCCCGACACGGGGTCGCTGTCTGTGTAGAACTGCGCGCCGACGCGCCCGCCGAGGCTGGTGAGTTGCCATTCGTAGTTCGTCTGTGCGTCTAGCCCGGGGATCGTGCCGCGGGTCGCCGTCCGACCAAAGCGTATGGGGGTCCAGCGGGGGCTACCCCGCTTGCGGTACTCCAGCTTATAGCCCCCCAAGCCCGTCGCCTCGACGCCAATGGGGGCGTTCCATGAGGCGGTCGCTGCGTTGTAGGTAAAGCTGTTGATGGACAGACCACTGGGGGCCCCCACGATATTGGGGTTGCCGCGTAGCCCGGCGGTGGGGCCGGGCGTGAAGTAGTCCAGTTCCGTGCGGTCGCTGTCTGTCAGGGCCGCTCCTGCGCGGTTGGTGCTGCCGGGTAGTACCAGTGCCCGGACCTGCCACTCGTAGCGCACGAGGGGACTGAGGCCGCTCAGTCGATAGCTGAGGTCCGTTGTGTAGCGCACCTGCCATGCCGCCGGGTCTGCCCCCGCCACCTGATAGCGCACCTCGTAGGTGCGTATAGCGCGGCTGTTGCCGTCCGTGGCGGCAGACCAGCGTACGGTTGCGCCGCCCGCGATAGGGGTGTTGCGCGGCGCGAGGGGGGTGCCGAGCGGTGTCGGCGGCACGGGCACGGTCGAGGAGGGCGTGATAAAGCGTTGCCAGCCGCTCTCCGTGTCTGAGTAGCGGTCGTTCTTGGCCTCGCTGGTGATCGTCCAGCGATACTCTGTGCCCGGGTCGAGGTTGGGTAGGACGCGCAGGCGAGCCGATGGCTCTAGGTCGATCTCGGTGGCGGTCGCAGGGTCAGCGGACTGCTTCCAGTACCTGATGAGGAAGCCGCCCAAGCCGTCCGCGCCGCTGGTGGCCGCGTTCCATGTCCATGCCAGCGTTGCTGAGCGGCCATCGGCGGCGGGGGTGCCCGTCAGCCCGGTGGCCACCGGCACGGCTGTAACGGTGACTCCCGTGTCGCAGGCCGCCGACTGGAAGTTGCTGCCACCCCGCCATACCCCATGCGCAAAGAGAAAACTGGATATTTGTGTCTCTAATCCTATTGCTTGTAGCTCGCGCCGCTGTTGTGCGAGGGGCTTGGCGAGGGCGCGGATGCGCCACTTGTAGGCGTTGCCACACGTCAGGTTGCGGACGATGGCATGGAGGAACTGTGAAAACGCGCTGACGTTGTAGTCCTTCTCGATGGGCGACCGCCACTGGGTGTCGCTCGTCAGCGCGACCTGTACCCGCATCTTGCCTGAATAGGCCCGCAGCTCATTGCGGTCGCGCAGGTTGCGGTCGATGGTGGCGGCGAGGCGTGCGCTGGTCTGCTGCCGCTCGTCGATGCCGCCGGGGTAGGGCGAGGTCAGGACACTGATGCGATCCCGTGGAAGGACACTGACCTGATAGCGGCTGGACCATGGACTGTCCCTGAACGCCTGCGGCTGGCTCGACTGCGCCTTGACGGCTACCACCCACGAGCCGCCGCTGTTGACCGTACCCTCCCCTAGTAGCTGGTCGAGGCGGACGGACAGGCCGAGGCTCTCGCCCAAGATGCGGGTAGGGCGCACATCGTCCGGGCTGGCAAACAGGCCAATGAGGTACTTGGTGACGGCCACGGTCGCCGGTGTCCCCAACGCCCACGAGAGGGTGATGGTGGTGTCACTCGACTGGTCGCCGGGCGTGTGGGGGTCATCGAGGCTGCCGCGCACCACCGCGGCGGTGAGGCCCGTCGGCGCGGCCATGGCCTCGCGGCAGACGCCCGTCGTGGTCGCCACGGTCTCCTCGTAGCTGCTATCGTCCCACTGGGAGGCTTCCGTGGCGATGGCCTGCACCTTGACCTGATAGGGCTGGCAGGGGCTGAGGTCCGACAGGGCCACATGCCGCCGCCCCGCGGTCGGGGTATAGACCCATTGCCAGTCGTCCTCGTCTTGGATGGTATAGCCCACCCGATACTTCTCAATGAAGCTATAGCCGTCGGCTTGCGTGTCCGCCCCGGTAAAGCGCACAACCATCGAGGTGTCCTCGATCTCGTCCGCGCGGACGAAGATGCTCTGCGGCGGCGGCACGGCGGCGTCACGGGCCTCGGCGGTGAGGGCCACCCGCGCCTCGTCCGAATAGCTGACGCCCTGCGGGTTGACGGTCTCGACCTTATAGCGCCAGACATACGGCTCTGTCCTAACCTCCTCCAGCGTGATAGCCCCCTCGACCTGCCGCGTCTGCTGATTGAACGCCAGCCAGTTGGGGAGATCAGAGACACTGTAGCGGAGCGGGTCTGTGCCGTGATAGGCGGCCTCCGGGAGGGTGATCTCGACGATCCCCACGTCCTCCGTGTATTCATAGAGGCGATTGGCAAAGGCGGGCCGTCCCACCTCCAGCTCGTCAATGACCTCGACATACTCCCATGCCGTAGCGCGGTGCGGGTCGAGGCTGAACTGGCGCGTCAACGACCAGATATAGGGTGTTTCGGGCGTCGGCAGCGGCGGGTCATCGGATGCCCCCAGTGGGCGGTAGTCGGCGTTGGTGTTCTCTACAAAGGTCTGTGCAGGCAGGGCCTCAAGCTGGGTCTTGATCTTGGTGTCGGCGGCGAGGTAGCACGTTTGCTCCTCGATGGGCAAGCCGCGCGGCGTATCCATCGCCACCGGCTCCAGCGCGGCTTGATTACCCGGGTCGTCCCACACCTGCCACGCCAGCACCCGGCTCTGGTTGGCGATGAGGTTGTACTCGACCTGCCGCACTTGGTAGATGTCGTTGGCATCCCCGGCGGCGTGATGCGGCCCCAAGTAGGGCAGGTTGCTGTCGAAGTTGGCGCGAAAGAGTTGTCCCACCTCAACGAAGCCTTGAAAGGTGGCGCGGATATAGACCTGCTGGCGGCTGAACCGGGCAAGGAACCGGGCCGCCCACGCATCTTGCTGGTCCGCATCAAGGAAGGCGAGGGCTATCTGGCGGTCTGCCACCTCTTGGCCAATGGCGGGCGTGTCGGCTTCGTAGGTCGTCGTCGCCTGCTCGCCATGCAGCACGAGGCGCGAGCAAGCCGTGCCAAACGCATTGGGATCATGCAGCACCTCCCACGCCAGCGGGTTGCGGTAGGTGGCCACGTTGCTTGTGGATGGGGAGCGCGTGAAGGACTTGGCCTGCACAGAGCGGACACCGGCATTGTTGATAACCACAAAGCCCATGTCCCAAAAGCTCTCAAAGAGCACATGCGTCAGCGTATCCAGCACGGGGGTAGGCGAGATAATGGCCGCGCTCCCCGTTGGCACATCCGTATCCGCGATATAGTCCGCGAACTGATAGGGCACAGCGGACGCGCGCGCGATCTCCTCGGCAAGGTCATTCAGGTCTTGGCTGTCCGGGTTGGTGAACGTGCTAGCGCGGTTGCGTATATCGCCGTAGAGCTTGACCTCGGTATAGGTGGGTGTGCGCTCAACGAGCTTGGGCTGAATGCGTCCGTAGAATACATCCTCCCCCGTGATATCGCCCATCGCCATGAGGCATTGCTGGCCGATCCAATCCTCGCTAAAGACGCCCTCAGCAAACCGGATGCGCCCGACGGGTAGGACGGCGCGGGTGGGGCGCGTCAGGTTGGTCAGGCGCGTGTCGGCGGTGGCCTGTGTGATCTCGCCGTCTATGGACGATAGGCGGTCGGCATCGCTGCCGCGGCCGATGGTGATGATGGCACTCATAAGGCTCTACGCTCTACGTGGTATCCTCAATGGGCTGAGACTGGATGTCTGCTTGGACGATCTCTTGTAGGCGCATCTGCGCGTTATAGTAGATGGTCTGTGGCGAGTAGTCAAAAGAGGCTATGCGGACATAGCGCAGGCTGGCGGGTGTGCCCATCATTACACCCACGGGGGTTGTATCGCCCGCGGACTCTTGAACCGCAATGAGTTGGTCAAGCTGATCCTCGTCAATGAGGTCCCAAGCGACGTCCAAGTCGCGGTAGTTGCGCTGCCTCCGATTGTTGGGATAGCGCCCTTGCACACGCGGCGCGGCCGGGTTGCCGTAGCGCGTCTGTGCCCCATCGCGGTAGCGGCGCGGCCCAATGACCTGTCGCGTACCGTGCATCACCCGCCCAATGTAGAGGATGGAGTTGAGGGGGCTGGCCGGGCGTGTGACTGCGAACTGTAGGATAAAGCCCCCTGAGCGCGTTTGTCCCGGCCACGTGAACGCATGGTTGCCGCGCCAGATCGTACAGGGAAAGACACGGGGCGCGGTCGAGTGCCTGCGAAAGAAGCTGAAGGTAGAGGGCCGTAGGGTCACGGTCTCAGGGTCTTTATCGTAACTCGTGGACGATATGGCTGTGCCCAAGTTCTTGACGCCGATGGTGAGCGTTGGCTTGTCGGCAACGGGGAGCGAGTGCCGCAGCTTGTCGTCGCCATAGCCACTGGGGGCGTCATACTCGGGGCCGATTATAGCAATATCGAAGATGCCGATGGTGTCGCCTCGCGGCGCGGTTGTCCCCAGCACATTCATTAGGAAGGTCTTAGACAGATTGCCTGCCGTGTGCGCCAGCGGGCGGCTGATCCACGCCACCGCAGGGGAGGGGTTGGCAATGACCCGCGGCTGGTTGGCTCCGTCGGCGGTGTTGTTGCCGACCGCCGTTACGCTGACCACACTGGCGTTGTTATTGCTCTCGATGGCCTCCCGCCAGTCGGGATCGTCAAGGAACCATAGGTTGGACATAGCCGTTCTCCCTACCCCCCAATGTTAAAGCGGCTGGTATAGGCCAGTTGCTCAAGCTCGTAGGCTATCTGCTCGGCCATAGACTTAGGATCGTCGTTGCCCTGCACAACCACCTCCACGCGCTCCACATTGACTGTCGGCTTGGACGCGCCGGGGATGCGGTTACGCGCCTCTTGTTCCTCAAGCTCCTCTGGCGTTGAGCGGCGCGGCTCGGCGGGTGGGCGGAAGGGTGAGCGGTTGGTGCGTAGGTTCGCGCCACCAAAGAACTCAACCTCCGCTTGGGCGATGCGATTGGTATTGCCGAAGATGCCTTCCAAGAAGTTCGTATTATCGAGGATACCCTGTAACAGCCGCTGTGTAGCCGCCTGCGCTACGAGGCCCGCCGCCGGCCCAAACGCGCCGCCGACCAAGGCCCCGGCTGCCAGCCCGCCCCCTTGCGCGAGGACGCCCCGTGCGCCCTCCCCGACGCTCTCAGCGGAGGCTATCTGACCAGCGAGGATGCTGGCGAACTGGAGGCGGGTGGCGTCGCTGGTCAGGGCGTCTAGGCCGCGCCCGAACCGCCCCTGCCCACCCGCGCCAAAGGTAAAGTCGGCATCGCTAAACAGATCGGCACCCCCCGCGCCGGTGATACCCGGGTTTTGTCCGAAGAAGGTGAGGGGCAACCCACGCCCAAAGAACGCCTCGCTCACGGGGCCTCGTCGCCGCAGCAAGGGGGACGTGGCCAGCCGCGCACGGGCCAGCACTGCGGGGATGCTCTCAATAGGCTGATCGGCGGCCTCGCGGTCAAGCTCGCGTAGGCGCATCTCAACCACCCGCGCGGCCCGGTCGGTGATAGTCTGATCAAGCTGTTGTAACTGCTGCCTAAACTCGCGTAGCTGGAGGTTGTAATCCGTGCCCGTGCCCGTGCCGGGGATCAAGCCCTCGATAGTCGTCAAGGTGGATCGGATCGCTTCCCGCTGGGCATCCCCCTCAAGCAGGCCAATGCCGCGCACCTGTAAGCCGAGGTCGGATAGAATAGCCTCGCGACGGCGTATCTGCTGGAGCGGCGATAGTTGCCCAACAAGCGAGGGGGGGAGCGTCCGTAGCTGCTCAGGCGAGAGCAACCCCTGCTGCGAGAGCGGGAGCGTGAACGGGTCCGCCGGCGCGGGAGCAACAGGGAAGGCTGGCGCAATGAACCGCACCTGCCGCGCTGCTGCTTGTCGCACTGCACGTAGTTCGGCTGAGCGGCCAGCATCCACAACCGACAGGGCCGCCTCGTCAATCTCGCCGCCCTCTGGCCGCAGCACCCCAAACGCCGCCTCGCTTGTGCCGCTTATGATACGCTCGCGAGCACGAACCAAGTCTTGACGGGCGATGTCCGCCTCCGTCAGCCGCGCCCGCCCAATCTCACGGATCAGGTTTACATCACGCTGATACTGCTCGCGCTGGATAAAAAGCTCTCGCTCCTCGCCCGGTGCGAGGTCGCCAAGTCGGAACCGCTCGCGGGCGCGGGCCTGTAGGGCCTCCGTGCCTCGTGTCGCCTCGGTAAACCCCCCACCCACAAACGCAGGCTGACGGAACAAGTCAACATAGACGCCGAACTCGCTCTGAACCTCTGTGATAAAACGGAGAGCCTCGCTTGTGTCGCGGGGGAAGACTAAGTAGGCGGCTTCGGCGGCGTCCGCCACCTCGCTGATGGTGCGCTCTTGCTGGGCCACCGGCGCGAGGTAGAGCAAGCCGATATGGTATAGGTCGGCATCTGAGAAGGTGGTGTTACGGCTACGGAGAGCTTGGATCAGGCGATTGGACGTGGTGGGACCTACGCCTAGTCGCCGGGCAAGGGCGTTATACTCCTGCCGTGCCGATTGCACATCAATGATAGCACCGGGGGTGGGCAGGTTGATGTTGCTAGCGACATAGCCCAGCCCAGCCCCTAACGCTGTGCCAATGGCGGCCCCTATAAGACCAAAACCAAGCGACCCCCGTAGCCCGCCAGCCACCGCGCCACGCACAGCCCCAGCCGTGCCCCCCACATCCGCTAGCGTCCCTGTCGTGCCGGGGGCACCCAGCGGCACCCCTTGCGCCCCGTAGCGCACGTCGGCGCGGGTGGCACTATCCAACTGTTGCCCCAGCCGCTCAATGGCCGTCCGCGCTTGTGATACATCGAGGCGCACAGAGGCCCGCATAGAGCCTTGTAGCGACCGCCCGACATTATCAATGGCTACGAGGGCGTCTGTGGTGTCCACTTGCAGGCGTCCACCAACACCGCCCCGGAACTGGCTTTCAATGGAAGTAAGGTCGGCCTTGATCGCCGCCAGCCCTTGCTCGGCATCGCGGGTGTCGGCATCGACGCCGAACTGGGCATCGTCCAGCCCGGCAAGGGTGCGCTCAAGGTTCGATAGCTTGCCCTGCGCCCGGCTGGTCTGCGCTACTACATCAAGGTTTAGTCTCTCGCGCGGCATCGCGTCGTTCCTTGCTGGCCTCGAAGTGGGCGGTGGCGATCACATCAAAAGCACGGGCATACTTGGCCTCGACCTCCATCGGGTCGATAGCCGGGTGCAACAGGTATGCTCCGTCGCTGCTGACGGTGTGGTAGGTCTTGAACTGGCTCAAGGCTGAGAGTGTGAACGGCGTTGCGCGGTCGCAGTGATAAAGCTGGTCACGCTCCCGCGGCGTAAAGGACGCTCGCTGCGGATGCCGACAAGCCTTCACAAACACGCAGTCGCGGCAGTGTTCACACCGCTGGCCGTCGAGCGTGTGCTGGACGGCCTCCCTTAGTTTTTTGACTCATCCTCCGTCAGGACGGACGTGTCATTGACCGCGGCAAAGACCTCATTGCACCAAAGGGGCGTCCCATCGCTGGCGTGATAGACATTATCCAGCCACGCGGTCATCGCATCGGCCCCCTCCTCGATGCCCTTAAACCCGCGATAGTTGCGCGTCCCCAGCAAGAGGTGAATGAGCACTGTGGCCACCATGTCATTCAGCCCCGTCAACGCCTCTTTGGTCTCGTCGTCCTCCACGTGATCTTGAATGAACTCCTCTTGACGCTGGGGCGTCCGCTGGAGCACCAGCAGGTCGCGCGTCTTGAGATACTTGACGTCCACCTTCGCGCCCTTGAACGGCTCGCCGGTCAGGGTGAGGGTGCGATAGTCCCCCTTAGTCTTCGTCGTCATCAACAGTCTCCGGTCTAGTTGTAGGTCAAGGTCGCGCCATCGCCCAACGCCTGCCCGCTGAACGCCATCGTATCAAAGGCCCCTAGCCCCTGACTGAGCGGCGCGGGGTCGAACTGGACGGACGGCAGGTAGAGCGCGTTGTTGCGCCCAGCCACATCGCCCAGCACGGCATAGACGCTGAAGCGGTCGTTGCGCCGGATCTGTCGGTTACGGATGTAGTCCGCCTTCTCGGCCCGCACAGTGAAGCTGAACCGCATGTCGCGGATGCCCGGGGAACCAACCCCCGTCGGGCCGCTCGTCCCCACGTCCTCATTGAATAGCTGGACGCCGTTGTTGAGCGTGAAGCTGCCCTGCGAGTGTAGGATGCGGTTGGCGGGCTGGCGAGCGAGGGCCAGCAGGGACGCCTCCGTAGCATTCTCGTCGCCGATGACCAGCACCCCCGCCGTCCCGTACTGCGCGTCGTTATCGAGGAAGGACGGCTCCGGCAGGCCGCTTGTGACGTTATCGGCCCCCGCGAAGATGGTCTGGCTGGCGATAGCCAACCCATTCGCCGCCACCGCCTTGACCACAAACGCACTGCCAAACGCATTGGCCGCGGTCGCCACCTTGAGGATGTTACCCACCCCGACAAGGTTGGCGATGTTCTGACTGGCGGGCGGCGTGACACGGGTCTGGCCGGCCCCCGACGCGGGCGTCTGGAACGGAATGAATGGCTCCGCCTTGTGCCCGCTGCCGGTGAACTGCCACGTAGTGTAATCGTTGCCGCTCCACGTCAGGGTGCCGCTGGTAAAGGCTTGCCCCAGCCCCGACCGCTGTACTTCCTCGTTCCACGTGTGGATAGCAAACGAGCCGTCTTGGTCGTTCTCTAGCCCGTAGATGTAGCCCGTGTTGGGGCCGGACGAAGCGGTCTCATCGCCCCATAGGTTCTTCAGCAGCACCGCCAACTCCGGGCGGCTCGACTGCGACGGCCCTAGGCGGTTGCGCGCGGAGATATTGAGGCTGGTGGTCTCGCGTCCGGGCGTCCCGGCCTGCTGCGAGCGTCCCTGCCCCGCCTCCTGCGTCTGCTGGCGCGGCTGCACCGTCTCAAGCTGGATGTTTGTGACGCGCAAGGCATCGCCCTGCTGAGGGATGGCATCGTTAGGGACGCCATACGCCACTTCCTCAGTAGCAAAGATTTCAAGTTCGGCAAGGGTCGTTGCCATGATAACCTCCTAGCCCCGTTTAGGCTTCAATGTCGAGGGTGAATATAACGCTTCGATACAGGCTGCTGTCAACGGCGGCGGTCGCCGTGAACTCAATGTCGCCTACTTCCAATGACCTAAAGCCGTTGTAGGCAACCCCCTGTGCCAGCACCGCACGGAGCGGCTCCGCATGCGCCTCCACGCGCCGCGTCAACTGCTCCAGCGCGGTCTCGGGCGAGGAGGGGTTGGTCACGGCCCGCTCAATCACTTCGATTAGAGCCGTGTACTCATACCGCCCCGGGTTGCCTGCCACCGGCTGCGCCCCGTCAATCCAGAGGCGCACAAAGGGATAGGCCGTGATCTTGTCCTCCTCAGCCTCTGAGAAGGTATAGGCAGGGGCGGTCGCTGAGGCGTTACCCAAGACCTCCCGCTGATACTGCTGCCAGACCACGCCAAGCCCTTCAATGCCAGCGGCGTCGCCAGCGAGCATGTCGCGCAGGTTGCCTACGACCTTTTCGGTTGCAGTGGTTAGGAAGGTGGCCATAAATCCTCGTCGCAGCAGGCGAACGTAGCAACCGCCACCATCCCCAGCATAAGCGGCACAAAGGCCAGCACAACGGCATCGGTGGCCGTGAGCCATTGGAGATAAGGGATTAGCACCAGAGTAGTCATGGCCGTCATGCCGCTATGCTCAGGGTAAAGAGTGCGCTGCGATGGCCCGCCCCCTCAATGTCCGGGTGGGCGCGAAAGTCAATGCCGGTGATGATGATGAACTCAAAGCCGTTGTAGGTCTGGTTCGCGTCAAGCAAGTAGCGCACTACATCCGCGAGCCCCTCGATGGTGCGCGTCGCCGTCTGAATATGCGCGGCGGTATCGGCCACCACCTCTTTGGACACATCCACAAAGGCCGTGTAGGTCCACACAGTCGGGCCGCCGATCTCTTGCGGCTCATAGGGCTGGGCCTCGTCCACCCACACCCGCACAAAGTTGGTCGCTAAGGTCGCCGGTGCGACGGGCTTAGGGATCTGATCCCCATCGTAAATGGCCAAGTCGGTTGGCAACGTATCCGTGCTGGTCCCATAGTCAGAAGCCCCCGCACCTGTCCGGTAGCTATTCCACTCCGCAACAAGCCCCATACCCGCTGGGTCGGGCGTTACAGTCTGGTCGCCCCCCAGTATCGCCTTGAGGTTGCCTGTAACGCGCCCTACGGGGACTAAAGCGTCAAGGGATGCCATTACGCCTGTACCTCCGTCAGATAGCGTCTGCGCCCCTTGAGGCGGCTCTTACGCAGCAACTGGTCACGCCGCCGGAACTTGGCCACTAAAGAATAGCCGAAGATGTCGCCAAGAACCTCGCTGTTATCGAACAGGAACGGACGCCGCGCATTCACCGCCGCCGCGTAGGGAACCTTCGTGCCCAGCCGCAGCTTGTTGCCCCGCCCCCTGAACAGGTGGTCAGGGTCCTTGCGGCGCGTCAAGCTATCGTAGAGCCGCCCCGTCTCAATCAGTATCTGCGGCCCTTGCTTGCGAGCAGCATAGGCAGGGGTTAGGGGTGCCCACGGCTGGCCGTCCGGCCCCTGTTGCCGCGCGAACATCTGCTTCGTCTCCTCGATGAAGCACTGCTGGAAGGCGCGGCCTAGCTTCTTGCGCCGCGAGAAGGGCTTGTTGAGCCGCTGGGACACGCGGGTTATGAGGATGCTCTTAGCCATCGCGTCTATCCCGCTCCCTAAGCAGCTCCCGTATCTCGCGGTGATCGGCCCGGTTGTGCTCGTCGTTCTGCTGGATCAACAATTTCAAATCATCGACCTGCTGCTGGGTGGCCCGCTTGTCGATGCGCTTGTGCATGTCGCGCTCCAGCTTGTCGAGGTCGCTCTTGGACGGCGTGTTACGCAGGGCCTTCACAATGAAGCCAATGATGGCGACCAGCACTGTGCCGTGTACGCCGAGCACTTGGTAGAGCGTTGTATCTTCCATGACTTAGGCCGCCATATACCAAGCGTCAATCGCCGGGATCGTGCCCGGCAACGAGGCCGTGGCGATCATCAGGTTACGTGCGGCATTCACGGAGACATACATCGCATTAAAACCCGCCGGTCGCCAACGGACGATGACGCCGTTCTCAGACTGCGGGGTCGTAGCCTCGTTGATGTCTTGGGCCAGTATAGAGCCGTGTACAGTCAGGCAGGCCGTGCCCCGCGCGTTGAGGTTGAAGGCGATGTTGTACATCCGGCTATTCACTTCGGATACGGTCCCAAGATTGATGCCGGTATCGACCCAGTTCGATTGACTGCCCGTCACGTTGGTGACGCCGCCAGCCCGCGTCCACCCGGCCGCCGGTGCGGGAGTGCCGCCGCCTGCCGATGCCCCGCCCGTCACCTGGGCAAAGGCAACCAGATGCGCCCCGATGGTGACGGAGCCGCTCGTGCCCGTCGATCCCGCGTTGTACACCAACTGGCGATAGAGGTTGTTATCAGCATCCCGCGACAGCCATAGCTCCAGCGTGCCAACGACATTCGACCCCTCATAGAGCTCCTGCTCGACGACCTTCAACCCCTCTTGTGCGCCCCCGGCCACCCATTCGTCACTATCAATCAGGTCGTTAATCGACACAAAGCCACTGACGGTTATCTGTGTCGTAGCCGCCGTGCTCGTTCTAGGGGGGATGCTCTCAAAGCCCACTGTGCCCGCCGGGACGGACGCGCCGACGATATTCAGTCGCAGCGAGCAATCGACGATCCCGTGCGTGTGGGTGTCCATGTCGAAGGCCGGACTGAACGCCGCCCGCACCCCCAAGACATCGGCGTCGTAGCCGCTGGTGATGGCGATGCCCCCTACCGCCCCGTCTTGCAGCTCGATGTTACCCGCGCCCGGTAGCCCCGTGATGCGGTTGGCCGGTATGTTGCCCTGTAGGGCCGCAGCGGGGAAACGGATGTTGTCGCCGAACTCCGTCGGGCCGTACCACTCCCCGAATATCTCCGCGCCTTCAGGGACGCTGATCTGCCCCGCCCCCTGCGGCGTCAAGTGCAGCTTCCAATAATCGTAGGTTACAGGCGAGTCAGCCGATGCCCCTGCATAGCTGTCGAGGGCCTCAATCAGGCCGTCGTCAATGACTACCCGTAGGTCGGTGGCATCGGGCCGTCCACCCAGCACGGAACGCTCCGTGCGAAGGATCACCCATCGCTGCGTCCCCAGCGCGGGGGTCTGTTCAGGCAGGCGAGCGGAATAGGTCAGGCCGCGAATAGTCTGTAGGGTTGGGTCTGTCGTTTGCAACGGGGCCACGGTGACGCCCGTGGACGTGCGCCAGCCGCCGGTCTCTACATCCTTGCCTAGTGCCTCCAGTTGCCGCAGGTAGGGGTTGAGGGCGTTGTAGAAGCCCTGTAGCCCCGCGACCAGCTTGTCCCAGCCCCAACGGGCCGTGTTGCCTGTCAGCGCGATGGCGTTGACAAGGCGATTGACGCCCGCCGTGATCAGCGCGTTCGCCTCGTTTTGATTGAGGCCCCGCGCCGGGACATTGCCCAGCTTGTTCGACGGGACTTGATCTGTATTGCCCTCCTCGGCCCAATCGCTGACCCCTGCCGCGACACGGGCATCGACCTGCGCCTGCGTCAGCCCGCCACCGCCGCCGCTGGGTGCGTTCCCCAGCTTGTTGAGCGGTATCTGGCTCGTATCGCCTTCCTCTGCCCAATCGCTGACCCCAGCGGCTACCCGCGCATCCGCACGAGCGTCTATCTCCGCATTGGTTGGGATGTCGGGCAGCTTGGCGTCCGGCACTTGGGCTGTGCTGGACCGCCGCGCGAAGTCCTCAAGGTCAATCTGATTATCGAATAGCTGAAGCGTGACGTTGGTGCTGTTCTCCCAAGCGAGCAGGAACTTAGGCGTCGCGCCCCCCGTATGGCCCAAGTAGTACTGCGTATTGGACAGGCTGAACGCCACGGAGTTCGCCGCCGTCAGCTGATCGCCGTTGCTGGTCGCCGGCTTACCCAGCAGCTCAGACACCGTCAGGGTGTGCGATTGGCCGCCAATGACGACGCGCAGTCGCCGGGCATCGGCAGCGGGCGGCACATCCGGGTTGGGATTGGGAAACGGCGAGGCCCGCTCAGAGAGGGCGATCGGGACCGTGCCATTGAACAGGGACTCCTCAAAGCGCAGCCCCTCCTCGCTGTTGCTGAGGTCCACAACCGCCGGGTGCGTCGCCACGTTGCCCAGCTTGTCGGCGGGTATCTGATCCGTGTTGCCCTTCGTAGCCCAATCCGCTTGCGGCTGGGCGATCCACTCCGTGAAGCCATCGCTACCCACCGCCAGCACCCAGCCGATCTGCGCGGTGCTGGCATCCCCAAAGTCGGCTATCACCGGGAGCTCGTCGTTATTTTTGACCGCGAACTCCTCGACCGCCTCGTTGATGATCGCCAGCACATCGACGCGATCCAGCCCGCCCCCCTGCCCGCCGGAGGGAATGGTGATATTGAGGGTGTTCTCTACCCCGCTATCGTCTATCAGCGTAAAGGTGATCGTGCGCGTCGCAGGGGCATAGCGGACCGCCGTCACCCGCCCGCCGGTGGCCACCGCCTCGGCCCACGCACGGATGCGTACCAGCAGGGACGGTATATCCTCGACATCCAAGTCGAGCGCGTCAGGCAACTCCATAGACCCCAGCGTCTTGAGCCAGTCCTTCCACGGGGCCGCCCACGGGTTGCTCGCACGGTCGGACGCCTGGCTATACTCCATCGCATGGACGAGGTAGAGTGTCCCAAGCGCATTGCCGTAGGCTACGGCCTTATACGCGATGGGGGAGGAGGCCTCAACAAGGGGAACCTGATACATGACGCCCAAATAGGCGTTGATCTCATTGGCGATCTGAACGGCGGCCTCATGCACCTGACCCACATTGGGGACTATCGAGGCATCAAACGCCTTACCGTAGAGGGCCTGTAACGCCTCGTCAGACGTGTAGCTGTTGGGAATGGCTGGCATAGCAAGCCTCAGATAGAGGGGTAGCTGAGGGACACGGAAAGCCCCTCAGCCTGCCCCAGTGAAAGCTAAGCCACCGTTACAGCGCGGTGACGTTCAGATATGCGGAGCAAGAGGTGTCGTTGAAGTTGACCACCTCAGCGAACAGCGTCACCCGGTAGATGCGACCCAGGTTGCCCTCCGCATAGCCCACGTCCACGACCTGCACACCCGGCATGGCGTCCGGCGTGATGGCCGCGAGACCCTTCGTCTTGCTGCCATCGTCGAACTTGACGGCATAGATGGTGCGGACTTGGCCCGTACCCTTCGTGGTCTCGGCGATATGGCCGTTGAACAGGATGGGCACACCGCGATACGCCTCCACGGTCTGCATCTCCATCTCCCCGGTGAACATATTGGGGATATTGACCGTCTCGGTGATGCCTGCGCCACCCGCGGCCCGCTGGGCCTTAGCGTAGCTGTTGAGCATCGTCGGGTGCATGATGAAGGCGTCCGTGCCGTGCTGGTTCTGCACGATGAGCTCGTCCAGCATGGCGAGGTCAAACGGGTCGCCGTTGGTGCTGGTGCTGTTGAGCTTCTGGCTGCCCTTGATGACGTCGGTGTCATCGAGGCCCTGCAGGCGCGTACCGGAGCCGTCCCCCGGGCCGTTGCCATTGATGAAGTCGTCGTCGAAGAAGCGAGAGACCCGCTCGGTGTGGAGGTCGATCTGACCCATCAGAAAGCCCGCGTCGCCGTTGTAGCTGGCGTCGAGGTCGATCTGCGAGTAAATGGGCTTCCACCGGCGGTTCTTCTGCGTCCACGTGGGGGCCGCCCGCGCCGAAGCAGCGACAGGCGCATACGCGCCCGAAGCGGCAGCACTGGCCGCGCCCAGGGCGTCAATCTCGTTCCACTGAACACCCGACGCGGGGCTACCGATAAACGGCAGGCGCGACAAGATGTTGCTGGAACGGGTGAGGTTATTGGCAATACGCTGCGCGAGGTCAGGGTGACGTTGCGCCGTGTACTGCGCGAGAGTAGTAGCAGGCATCGTGCCTCCTTATGCCTGCCCTCAGTCTTGCCTACGGGCTTAGCGCCCTATCTGAGCCACTAGCTCCGCATCCGTCTTGGTGATGGTCGGCTCGCGGCTCATGCCCGACTGGGGCGGCTGATTAGCGGGCGATGCCACTTGCGCGGGGAGGACCTTCTTAAAGCCCTCGTCCTTGAACGCCGCGTCAAGCAGATCGTCCAGAGTGTATGGAATACGATTGATCCCATCACTGGCCAGTCGAGTAGCGGGTCGGCCATTCGCATCTAAGACCGTGATGCTCTCCACACCCTTATCATCCCGATCCAAGCGGATGCGGTCTGACAGTTTCGCGCGGAGAGTGTCCAGCGGACTGAACGAACCAAGAGCCAACGGATCGTCGCTCTGGCCGTTCTCAGATGCCGTGTCGGGCGTCAGCCGCCGGGCAAATGCTGACACAAGTTTATGATCCAGCGCGGTCGTGTCAAGCCGCGACTGTAGGTCGTCAATCTTCTGCTTGGCATTCTCTACGGACTGCTCAAGCTCTTTCTCGCGCTCGCCGGGCGTCCCTTTGGCCTTCTCAAGCGCGGCTTGCGCCTCCGTGAGCTGGGTCGTCAACGCCTCCTTCTCGCCAGTCAGGGCCGCTACGGACGCCTTCTGCGTATCCAGGTCGCTGAGGATGCTGGCGTTGTTGGCGACGCTCCAGCCCTCGCCCGTGACCTGTAGCCGCCACGAGCTACTGCCATCTTGCCGCTTGTTCTCCACATAGTGCTCACGCAGGCTCTCAGGCACTTCCTCTTGCGTCTTGTAATCGGGCGTGAGGGCCATGGCTTACACCTCCGCCGGGGTGATAGGCGGCGGGATGGGCTGCGTCAGCTTGCGACACAGGCTATCCTCTTGCGACCACAGGTAATCAATCAGGTTCCTTAAGGCGTCTTGGCTGGTCGCCGCATCGCCATACGCCTTGTCAATCACGCCCTTATCAAGCGCGATACCCGTGCCGCCGATACGACGCAGGGCCAGCCGCACCTCATAGTTGCTGAAGCTGACGCCATTGCGAGCCTCGGTCAGCTTGCGACACAGGTGGCCCTGGGCCCAGTTACCCGCCCCATCGCGCCGATCCACCGCCGGGAACCGCTCCTGCGGCTCATTGGGTTGGAGGTTGAGGGCGGCCATGCTACGCACGTTGCGCGGAAAGATCACGCGATCATCGCCGTAGGGCTGAATTTTCACGCCCGCCTCGTCCATCACCTCCGTCGGCAGCGAGTGCAGGCTACGGAGGAACTGAGCCTCGTTCTTGAGTTCGTACACGCGACCCGCAAAACCGTCAAAGGTCTTGGCGGCTGCGGACTCCGGTTGCTTCGTTGCCATCTTACTCTCCTTCCGGCGGGTCGGCCGGGGAATTAGGCGGATCAGGCGGGTCCGCCCGATTACCGCTGGGATTTAACAACATTGTTTCCTCAAAAGACCGATCAATCGTCACCGCCAGATTAGACGGCGGCTCCCGGTCGAGCAGGCGATAGGCGAGGCGACACGCCTTCGTCAGGGCATCGTCCACATTCTGCACCGCACTACGCACCGCCGCCCGTGCTGCCACCGTACCCAGCAAGGTCTGCGTCGCCGTCACATTCGGCATCGGCTGGGCGGACACCTGACCAGCAAAGCGGCCCTGCACATAGTCAATCATCTCGCGGATGCTATTGGAGATAGGCTCAGCCGCGCTCGTGTCCGGCCCCACGTAGAACACATCGCCATCCTTGCCAATCAGAATGCGCTGGCTTGTCTGCACATCCGTCGTGGAGGAGAGCACGTTGCGCTCCGTGCTGGCCTCGGCTTGACGCTTCTCGCGCTCAGCCCGCTGAACCTCTTTCAGGTTCACTTCCTTCAGCACCTGCCACCGCGTCATCGCCGTGTGCAGGTAGTGGTTGCGCGCATTCTGCTGCGAGTAAATCTCTATGTTCACGGCAGCACAGTCCGCAAACGGCGGGCGACCAATCATAGGGGCCTGCGGCTGGGACGCATAGCACTGGACGATGGGCGGCCCCGACAGCGTCAACTCCTCGTTGGCACTATACGGCATGTACGGCACATCGTCCGGGTCGTCAGCCAGCACGTCCTTGACGTTGCCCTGGCCGCGCTTGACACGCAGCTCCTTGAAGCCACGCGCATCGTAGTAGAGCACTGTCGCCTGCAGCGCGTGCTCGCGGTCGTAGTGATACTGAACCTCCCGTATCTCCTCAACCTGCTCACGCCGGTTCGTCAGCCAGTCATAGACATTGAGCGTCGGGAGCAAGCGAAAGTAGGGAGCGAGCCGACGCTGCTCGTAATCGAAGATGGAAGGGACACCATCAAACGCAGGCAAGAACACGCCGATATGGGCCACACCATAGGTCAGCACCTCGCGCAACGCATTCTCAGCAAACTCCGTCAGGGTGCTCCCGCCGCCGTCCACATCCTCTTGCCACGCCTGTGGCAACGCACTGTCAGCCCTCAGCACCACCGGCTGGCTGAACGGCGCGGTCGAGAGTGTGTGGATACCATGCGCGTAGTAGTTCTCCAGCACCGCCCGCTCGGTGCGTATCAGGTAGTCGCTGTCGCGCTCCCCCTGCTGCTGAGGCAGGTAGCGGCTCGACAACGCCTGCAGGCGCGGCTGACCACCGAGGACGTCCACAACAGGACGCCAATGGCGCATCGAAAGGCTGTAGAGCGGGTGCTCGTCGAGGCCGTTGGTGCCGCGGACGATAGCCCCGTCAGACGCATTGGCATTGAGCCTATTTTGAATTTCCGTCATGTCGTCAATTTACACGTAGCGAGAGTAGGCGTCAAGGTTCCATACGCCACTTGCGAGGTATCGTAAAGCGTCCACAGCGTGATCGTTCTCTTTTACCGGCCCATCCTCGCCACGCGCCGCCTTCTTCTCGTCGTACACGTAGCCCTGTAACTCCTCAATGAGCCGCTCGCAGCGTTCAAGGATGTAGATGGTCGGCTTCTCAAGCTGCACACGCAGGCAGGCTATACCCGCCAGCACGTCCTTCTTCACACTCGGCAGGTAACAGTCCATCGAACGATACTCAGCCACATCGCCCGCCGCCGCCGGGTCCACGTAGAAGCCGCTGGCGTCCGGCCAGTCCGCCCCTAGCATATTCTCCCGCTGTCGGGCGATCACCGCCTTTGCGTGTTCCCGCGGTGTCCGCTCGCCATCCTCGGGCCGAAAGTAGTATTCGTCGTAGATCAGCAGGTTATCCAGCCGCGTCCGCGCCCCATAGACGGCGGCATAGGGCACAGCATAGCCTACATCCACCGCCACCAGCACCTCCTCGATGTAGGCGGTCGGCAACTCCCCCTCCTTGACCACTGTGAACTGCGGAAAGATGGCCCCCGACGCCACCGCCCACTCCCCCTCGACCAGCCGCGTGTAGTCCGCCCCGGCGAATAGCCCGCGGTAGAACGCGCGGTTTGACTCAGCCAGCGTCGGGTTGTCGTTCAGTGTGAAGTGCAGCGAGCGATCAATCGTCCCCCCGTCGTCGATCCGCTTCTTTAGCCACGAGGTCGGCGCGGTGGGATTAGCACACATCCACACCTTCCCATTCGGCATCGTCACGCGGCTGAGGATGCGATTGACAAAATCTTCGGACAGAAGGGAGGCCTCGTCTATCAGGGCGCAGCAGGCACTAAATCCCATTGGAGCCGCCTCGCTGAGGATATTCTCCCCCGCCAGCAGCTTGTATTGCTGGTCGCCTATATGCAGCATCGACCGCCCCCGGTCATACCGGCTGGGGATACCCGCATCATCGGCAAAGCCACGCATCGGCGCGACAATCGCCTCCTCTATCACGGAGACCTTGCGGCCAACCAGCAGATGCAGGTAGCCCGGCGGCAACGGCGGCATGGTGGCCGTGTAGAGGAACAGGCCCAACGCCGCGCTCCACGTCTTGCCGCTGCGTATCGCGCCTACGCTGGCGACGGTGCGCGGCTTGTCGGTAGGGGTCGTCCCCCAGCCAGCGAGAACCTTCTGCTTAGGGCTAAGCGTCGCTCGAGGCATTGGCTTCGGCCTTGAGGGAGGCGAGCAGATCATTGAGCAGGGAGGCATCGACACCACTGGATTGAGCGGCCTGTGCCCGCTGCCGCTCACGGACCATCGCCGCCGCCTCTTTTACGCCGCGCCAGTCCTTCGCTTCGAGGGCCATCTCGCGAACCTTAAAGGGGGCCTCGGCCTCTTGCTCGGCGGCAAGCGCATCGCGCACCGCTTCGTGCAGTACAAAGTGCGGACGCTGCCATTGAGGCCCCTCCCCTTTGTAGCAACGCCAGCGCGAAACCAAATAGGTCGAATAGCGAATACCAGCCTGCTTACAGGCCCACTGAATACCCTTCCCGTAATAGAGGTTCTTCTCAATATCACGGAGCTTGTCAGCCGTCAATTTTATCGGAGGTGCCATAACGCGCGTGCGTAGAAGAATGGGGATTACAATTACAAACGCCTAATCAGTCGTCCGTCCGGTTACCCCACGCCATCCGCCCCAGTATCAGCAGGCGAGGAACCGATAGACGATCTTACGGTCGCTCTCTTTCTCGTCCTCTGATAGGTCGCAGTACGCCGTATCCATTTGCCGTTTCCAACGCTCTACGAGATCGGCGGGTATCACCAAGCTGCCATCTTCGCGCGGCTCGCACTTGCTGAACTGGTAGCGCATCCAGTGCGACCAGATGATATGCTGGGCATCTGCTGCCTGTTCCAGCGTCAGGTTGATTTTGGGAGGGGCCGCCATCTCAGACCTCGTGCTTCCCTTCCACGCCGCGCGCCTCGCGATCCCGCGTCCGCGCCTGCATCTCGCGGATCGCCGCCTCCAGGTGCTCTATCACCCGGGCGTTGCTCTCGCAGGCGAACTGCGTACTCTGGTAGAAGTGCATGCGGTCGAGCACCGCGCCGGTCACGGTCTCGACAAATGAGCCATTTTGTCTATATCTGTTTTTGCCCTCCCGCAACGGGCCGTGCTGCCACGCGATGCCAAACCCCGGCCCGGTGCTGTTGCCGCCCCCCGGGTTGCCGTCCGCGTCTAAATGATGGATGGAGTCGAAGTCGGTGGACTGGGGATGCGCGGACGCCGGATCCTCCTCGGTCGCGTCCAGTATCTTCATCTTCGCTGCAAACTGTGGGGCCATAGTCTCTGTCTCTCTCCGGTTAGCCGGTTAGGGATGGATGGATAAAGAGTGCCGGGGGCCTACCCATTGACTGATGCGCCGGTCACGGGGGCCGGTTGCCCGGTAGCCCTACCGACACAGGGAGACTCGAACTCCCATTCCCCGGCGATACCGCGGGGCGCGGCTGGGGTGAGTTATGTCCTCGACGACCCAGCCGCCCCCTATCGCGCGATACGATAATAAACACACCTACGCCGCGCACGTCAACGCGATGGTGCGATGGCTGACATTCAGCTTGTCGGCGGCTTCGTCATTGGTGATCTCAGGATCAAGGGGCAAATTTGCCCCTTGATCCGACACCCGCACCGTGCCACGCTCAACCGCCTCAACAACGGGCGGCTCGGCGTCACGTAGGACAGACTTGGCGGTTCGGACACTGCGGGGGCTGACGTTCAGCTTGTTAGCTGCTTCCTCGTTGGTAATTTCTTTTCGAGTAGGCAAATTTGCCTCGTCGAAATTCTCGTCTTGCTCGCTTGGACGGTCGCCGCCGCTTTGGGCATCGGCCAGCCGCCCCGCCACGATAGCCCGCTGGCTCTCGCTCAGGTGCCGCCGGTGCAGGGCGCGGCGCGAGACAGGAGACAGAGGAGGGTCAGTCCGTCACTCGCGCTTGCAGTGCCACCCACGCCTCGTAAATGGCCACCAGCCTCCCCCGGTGCTCGGCGGGCAACCCATCGCTGGGTAGGACGGACGGCCAGCCCGGAGGCAGCGGGTGGTCGATGCAGTCGAGCACATCGCAATCGCGGGCGAAATCGTAGATGATGCGCCACTGGCCCTCAGTATCGCCCAGTCCATCCGGGTCAAGGCAATCGTCCACCGGCGTCTCGGAGATCAGCGCGGCAATCGAGTAGGCGGCTACTTCGGGGTCATCATTCCAGTCCTGCCAATGCTGGCGCACATCGGCGGCGATACGGCTGACGGCAGCGGCGATACGGCTGGCTTCTTCGGTGTGAATCGTAGTGATCATGCGGCAATCCTTCGCTTGGCACCGGGCCTCCCCCCTTAGCCAGCTTTTGCCTAAGCCATTCCCGCCGCACAGTGGTTAGTGTGATACGCTACTCTTCAATGACACCCACGCCGCGTAAATGGCCCGCAGCCGCGCGAGGTCGCCCCCGGGCAGGGACAATAGTTCCGCCCGATCCAGCGGGCGGACAGGCAACCCCTCCACGCCGCTGTCGAGCAGGAAGTCGAACACCAGCAGGCATTGGGTATCAGCCAGATCGTATTCGCACAGGTAGCCGTCCACCGGCGTCTGCGCGATCAGATGCGCGATGCGGGCCGCGCTGCCCGGCGACCAGTCGCGCCACGCGGAGCGAACATCGGCAGCGAGGGCGCGGTGAAACTGAGTGTGGATTACAGCGGTCATTGCGGTCTCCAGTGGGTTAAATGGGTAGTGTAACAGCAAAATGCCGTTACAGGGCAAAAATGCCGTTACACTCGTAAGATGTTGTTTTATACAGACTTGCGGCCACAAAAATCGAAAGTGTAACAGCAGTAACGGCATTTTCGCATTTCTGGCCTCACGCATGCGCGCGAGGCTTATCAATACAGCCCCTTTGCTGTTTTTCTTTCGCTCGCATGCGCGAGATGTTGTAAAAATGCTGTTACTGCAGTTACACATTGCTGTAAGTTCCTGTCTCGCATCCATTTGCGGCGTAACGGCAAACATTGAAAATGCCGTTACAATGCCGTTACATGCCGTTACGGTCGCCATTAGTGATATGCGTGTGCGGGCAAGTCGCCGTTGGCTTGAAGCCGTGCGGCCGTGCGTTCCCCGGCGGTTAGGTCGTGTCCGTTTGTTGGCTTGGCGGCCTCTGGCGCGGCCTCTGGCGTGTGCGTAGGGGCGGTGTCGTTGTAGGGGTTATCGTCTTGGTCTGCTGCGTCATAGCCGTCGTATAGGTCGCCGTCCTCGGCATTACGCCACGTCATTCGCACCCCTCGCAGGATGCGTTGCGGCTTGCCGTCTATCCGTTGCGAGAGGCTCTCTATCGAGGGCATGACCTTTTTCAAGTTCCGGCCAAACCACGCGCTGTTCTGTCGAGCGGCCTGCTTGTCGGCATTATTATTCTCGGCCCAAGCCTTCCACGCCTTGAACACTTCGGCGGCGATCTCTGAGGAGCCTTCCTCGGCCACCAGCGTGTCCGCAGCGAACTGCGCGATGGGGTTGTGCTCGTGGGCCATAGCCTTAGTCTCGCCGATTAAGAGGGCCTCGTTATCGAGCTGTCCTGTTTGGACATAGCGCGCGGCGCGGCAGGTCATGTTCCACGCGAGGGCGGGCACTTCTGGTTCCAGCTTGCTGATCAGTGCGCGGTCGCGTTCATCTTCGGGTATGTCGGGGAATAGGATGGTCCAGAGGCGTTCGCGTAGGGCGGTGTCGTTGCCGTCGATGGTCATGCGGTCGTCTTGCCCGACGATGGCGAGGAAGGCTGTGGGTCGGAATGAGAGCGTTTCGCCGCCCTTCTTCTCGGCATGGACCGTTCCGCCGCCGCCGGTATAGCTGAGAAACTCGGTAGCTTTCATGGGGCCGGAGGGGTCGGTGATGGTTATGAGTCGCTTGCCGAGGTGGGCGAGCAGGTGGTGGTCGTGTCTGTCGCGGTAGCCGAAGAAGTATCCGGGTGCGGCCTCGATAAAACCGCCGTCCTTTCCGAGGATGCGGTGTCCGAGAATCTCGCTCCAAAATAGAGACTTTCCGTTGCGCCCCCCGCCGCGCCCCACAAAGGCCCGCTCTGCTCGCCTGCTTCCTTGCAGTGAATAGCCCCCGGCGTCCAGCAGGGCCTCTGTCTTGTCGTTTCTGAGCACCCGCCGCATGGTCTGGTCAAAGATGGGTGTTGGGCCATCGGCGGGTGTGCAGGCCAGTTCCCACGTGAAGCCGTGTTCGGGTAAGCGGTCGCTCTCGTAGGTGTTGCGCGGCGCGTCGGGCGCGAACTTGGATAGGTCCCACACCTTGCCGCCGGGGATGGGCAGCAGGTGGTCTTGCCCCGTCAGGCTGTCGGGGCTGCTGTCGAGGATGCCGCGGTCGTCTTGGAACACCTCTGCGGCAATGGCCATGCGTCGCCGGTGCTTTTTGAGGGCGCTGGTCTGCTCGGCTATGGCCTCCCTGATGGCCTGTATCCCTTCCTCGTCCTTTTTCTTCGTCGCCATAGCGAGGGCTGGCTCGAAGTGGTCGCTGATGCGCTGAGGCAGGTACTTGTCTATGCAGCGCGCGACCGCGCCATTGGGCCTCGTTCCGGTCAGCGGCTCCCATAGCCTACGCTGGCCGTCGAAGCGATAGACCTGTTGCGATGGCATCACCCGCAGGCTTTGTGGCATAGGGGTCTGGTCGAGCAGGTACTGTGCCATTGACGCATCCTCGAGCACGGCGCTGTTGAGTGCGTCTTGCACTTCGCTTGACAGGGGCTTCTTGTCGGCGGGTTGGCCTGTCTTTCCCTTGATCTTTGGAACGCTGGTATGCTCTTGTATCTGGCTCCAGTCGCCTCCGCTGGCGAGCCAGTCGTCCACGCCTGCCGTTGGGTTGTTCTTGGGCGCGGGGAAGGACAGCATCTTGACCGTCCCTATCGCCTTAGTGCTCTTGCCGGTGGCGAGGAACTTCTGTGCAGCGTCGTTGACTTGGGGATTGGTGCGAAAGTCGGCGTCGAACAGGCCGCGCACATCCTTGTCGTTGCAGAGGGCTATTATCTCTACCCGCAGCCCCCCGTCCTTGACCCATCCGTAGCATCCCTGCATGGCGATGATGGATAGGTTGGGTTGGGCCGTGGCGACGGCATCGGCTTGCTTGACGCCCTCGATGAGATAGACCGTATCAGCCTCTGGTTTGTAGTGGAGGGTGTCGAGCAGGCTGGGCTTGCCGGTGGCGGTGACATACTTGATGGTTCCGCCGTCTTTGTTGGTCACTGGCTCAATGAGCCGTAGCTGGCCGGCGGGGTAGTCGCTGTTGGGGGGCGTCAGGGGTATCCAGAAACCTGCGCCCCAAAAGTTTTTAGGGATGCCCTCGGGCTTGCCGATGGCCGTAAACTGGTTCGGCTTTACCGCTTGGTATCCGCGTGCGCTGGCGACCTCCTCGCTAATGGCGGATGCCTTGAGGGTGTCCTCCAGGTACTGTTCGGGTGTGGGGGTACTCGTGCTAGTGCTTGTGCGGGTAGCCATTGATGGCCTCCTGCCGCGTGTGCGGCGTGTAAAGTGAACCTCCCAAGTGACCGCCGTGCGGCCCGAAGCCGAAGCCCGGGCCGCCGGTCACTTTACAACAGGAGGGTAATCCTGTGCGAGGCGCGACCCTCGCGGCGCAAAGAGATAGTAGCTATAACTGAACGGGTTGTCAAGGGGGTTTTATATTTCTTTGAAAAAAGTTTCTCAGTCCCTTGCGCGAACTTTGAATGGTGGTTAGTTTTTTGTTTCCACGAACCAATACCCTAAAGGAGGGCGCATAGTATGGCTACACGGAAGGACGAAGTGAACTTGGGCTTCTATGTCTCGCGGGGCTTCGCTCAAGAGGTCAAGCGGGCGGCTAAACAGGTCGGTTGTACCAAGTCGCGCTTGCTGCGTAAAGCCTGCTTCGTAGGCTTGGAGCAAGCGAAGGGCTTGGTTGCCGCCGAGATCGCAAAGGAGCGTGTGTGATGGCAGGTAAAAAGGTTTTTGAGCACGAAGGTATTATCTTCCGCGAGCGCGATGCGGAGGAGGGTCTGGACGGCTCTAATCCTCCGGGGGCACTTGATGTGTATGTAGCGGTTGAGAACAAGGACGTGGACATTTGGTATGGGACTAAGGAGTTCCACTTCGCTTTTGTCTGTGTCCATGAGAGTGTTCAAGATAGGTGGGGGTCTATTTATTTCAAGGATGGAGACGGCTGGTATGCTGACAACTTTGAGACTTTGGCGCATATCGCGGAGGGTGGCAAGCGGGGGGAAGGCGCGGCGTCTTTTGCTGATAAGGTTCGCGGCCGTGTGGAAGATGTCCACAAGAAGCTCGGTTGCTCCACTGAGTTCGCTATTCTTGTTACTCAGCTTGAGTGCGAACATTCGCACTATCCGTGCTCTACCTTTAGCGTAGAGGCACGCCCACAAGGAGGCTTAGCATGCGCGATATAATCGGGCTAGTTTTATTCGGGGCGTCGGTGGGACTATTCATATTCGTCCTGCTGTCCAAGATTTGGAGGCTATCGCTATGTCCGTGACCTCGAAGCTGAAAGACGAACTGGCCCGGTGTCGGACGGCGTATACCGAGATGCTGGGCGAGAAGCAGCGGCTGGCCGATCATTGGGCCAAGACCGAGTCCGATAAATGGCGGGCCGTGGGCGAGCGCGACGAGGCGCGACGGCAGGCCAAGCACAACCGCCGACTGGCGGATGGGTATCGGCGGCAGCGCGACAGGGAGCGTGCGCGGGTCGAGGAGTTGGAGCGGGAGCTTGAGGCGTTGGGCGGGGCCAGTGTGGTGGCGTGATGGTCCGTTCCCTGCTCCAATATCCCGGGGGGAAATTTCGCGGTGTCCCCGCCCTCCTACCCTATATTCCACCGAGACGGCGGGTAGTATCGCCCTTCTTCGGCGGCGGCACTCTGGAGCTAGCACTAGAGCATCGGCGGCAACCCGTGCGCGGCTATGACCTGCTCGCGCCGCTGGTGTCGTTTTGGCAACACGCCATCCGGGATGCCGCCCAACTAGCAGAGGAGGCGGCTCAATACTTGACGCTTGACAGACCGCAGTTCCAGCGATTACAGCAGAGCCTAATGAGCCTGACGGGTTTCGAGCAAGCAGTCGCCTTTTATGTCCTAAGCCGTACAGCGTTCAGCGGGATGGCGTTGTCGAGCGGGATGAGAGATAGGGGTGTGAGCAATCGTTTTACGCCCAGTATCTTGCGCTCACTGGCGGCGTTCCGCGCCCCCTTCCTTGAGGTCGAGCAAGCCGATTTTCGCGAGGTGATACCCGCGCATCCTCAAGACTTCCTGTTCTTGGACCCGCCCTACATGGTGAACACCAAGCTATACGGCTATCGCGGCGACCTGCACGACGGCTTTGACCACGAGGCCCTGTGGTGCCTCCTGTTGCGCCGGAGCGATTGGGTGCTGACCTATAACGATTGCCCAGAGGTTCGCGCTCTGTATGCCGGATGCGCGATTGACAAGGTGTCTTGGTCGTATGGGATGAACCGCTCCAAGCAATCGTCCGAAGTGATTATCCGTCCGGCGGGCAGTGCGCCGCTGGCGAAACAAATGGAGCTATTCTAATGGCCTCTCCCGTGCGGCTGCAACCGCCTCGCCGGTGCGGTGCGCCTGAGTGCGGCCAGTGGCTGCCGCGGGTGAGGGCGTATAATCGCGCCTACTGCAATCACCAGTGTCGGGCGCGGGCGTGCCGTGCGCGGTTTGGGGCGCGCTATCTGACGGAGGTGCAAACGCGGTCGCGCCGGACGCGGTCGCAACGGCTGGCGCGGGAGAATGCGGAGCTGCGGCGGCGTCTGGCGGGGCAGGCGGCCGTCACCCCACAGTCAAAACAACCCAACCCAACGGAGGACTAGTATGACCTATCCCAGCAAGCCCATCCACGAGCAGCCCGACGACGTCTCGGCGGAACAGGCCGCGGCGAACTATCGGGCGTTGCGTTTTTTAACAAACCAGGGCTACGCCCCGACACAGGAGACCATCGACAAGGTCGAGCGGCAGATGGACCGGTCGTCGCCGCCGATGGTGCCGCCCCGCGTCCGGGGGAATGTCAAGCGTCGCGGGCGGCCGCAGTGATGCCTAAGCCGCTGGCCGCATTCCCGTATCTCGGTGGAAAATCCTGGCACAATGTTCGCCAAATCGGGCCGTGGGTCGCCGCCCATTTACCGATGCGGAAGGGGTATTGTGAGCCGATGGGAGGCATGGCCTCCGTCTTGCTGAACCGCCCCCGCGCCCGGCAGGAGATCCTCAACGACGCCAACGAGCATATCGTCTGTTGGTGGCGGGCGGTTAGGGACCAGCCAGAGGAGCTCAAATACCAACTTGAGCACACGCCCTATTCAGAGGCTGAATACCTGCGGGCGGTTCGCGCCGTGCGTGACAACGACCACGAGAGCGACCTGGCGAAAGCGCGGGATGCGGCTATCTGCTTGTGGCAAAGTTACGGTAGGACGATAAGCGGCAAGCATGAAGGTTGGAACAAACCGAAAGAGGGGGGATGGGCCAAGCCCGATGTATATGGCTCTCGGCGGCAAGACACCTTACCTGATATAGACGCCCTTGCTGACCGCCTCCGTGACGTGCGCCTGTTCTGCCGCGATGCGTTGGACGTGCTGGAGTATTTGGAGCGGTATGACTACTTGACGATATACCTTGACCCACCCTACGATGTGGATTGTTCGGCGGGCTATGGCCACACAATCGACAGAGACGCCCTGTACGCCGCTCTGCTGCGTCAGAAGAACGCCTGTGCTATCAGTGGGTATGATGGCGAGTGGGACGCCCTGTTGGGCGAGGGGTGGCACAAGGACACACTGGGGATAAATATGTCGTTTGTGAATGTCGCTGATAGTGGTGTGCGTGAGGACAAGAGCCGCACGGAAGCCCTATATATGAACTACGAGTCGCCGGGCGTCCGCACTGGAGACCTGTTCGCATGACCGGCGGGGGGCAGATCATCACCGGCGACTGCGCTGCGGTCATGGACGGCCTCGATCCGGGGAGTGTGGATATGGTGCTGACCTCACCGCCCTACGATGCCCTGCGTGACTACCACGGCTACGAGTTCGACTTCGACCGCATCGCCGCCGGGCTGTACCATGTTCTCAAGGAAGGGGGCGTTGCCGTGTGGGTGGTAGGCGACCAGATCAATGGCGGATGGTCGGGCACGAGCTTCGAGCAGGCCCTGCGGTTCAAACAGATCGGTTTCCGGCTGCATGATGTAATGATCTACGAGAAGATCAACACGCCCTTCCAGCGAGGCAACGCCTATACGCCCAGCTATGAGCTTATGCTGGTGTTGTCTAAGGGTGCGCCCAAGACCTTCCATCCGCTCAAGGAGCGCACCCAGCGGCAGGGCAGGGAGACGGCCGTCTATGGCAAGGGTGCGGATGGCGACAACAGTAAGCGGCGCGCCGTAGAGCTAGGCGAATGGAAGGTGCGCGGCAACATCTGGCGATACGCCGTTGGGCAGGGCGGAACCACAAAGGACGCCTACGCCTTTCAGCACCCGGCGATGTTCCCTGAGAAGCTGGCGCGCGATCATATTGAGAGTTGGACCAACCCCGGCGACCTTGTGCTTGATCCCATGTGCGGCGCAGGTACGACGCCCAAGATGGCCAAGCGGCTGGGGCGTCGCTGGCTCGGCATTGAGATCAGCCCTGAGTATGCCGCGCTTGCTCGTCAGCGGGTGGCCGCGCAGACGGAGAGCCTATTCTAATTCTACTGGCCGGCCCCGCGTGTGAACGCCCCGGCCCCGCGCGGGATCGTCCCGCGCCGCATCGGAAGGGCGGGGCAACGATGCGGGCCTTTTCCCTGAACCTGAACCTGAACCTTTGACAGGAGAGTGATTATGTCTAAAGACACGCGCCCCCTAGCGCCGTCCCAGCGCGGGCGCATCGTCGTTGTCCACCGGATGCAGCAACGCTCCTACTACGGGATGGGCAACCGTGCGACGGAGCGGTATCAACTGGCGCGGGTGCTCAAGGCCCGGCTCGATGGGCAGGCTACCCACTTTGTGCTGGGCAAGCCTCGCACGGAGGCTGGCGCGGGTGCGTTGCCGCGCCAGTTGAATGACCTGTTCCCGCTGGGCCGCCCGCGGCGCTCAGACGAATGGGCTCCGCTGGGTATCCAGAAGGTCTGGACGATCCCAGCGGCGATGGAGGAGCCGGCGGCGGTGGTACTAGGCGACACGGAGTATGACACGCTCGACGCAATTCGAACGGCTATTGCGAACATCAACCACAACCACAATCATCACCTGAACCTGAACCTGAGAAAGGAGACTACGATGGCAATCACGCATGGCCCCACCCATTATTTCAAGCACCCATCGGGCTACGACCTCGAAGCTGCGGCGATCCCCGGTGGCCCCTACGCGCCCGGCTGGTACTATTGGGAGGGGCACCCCGGCAAGAAGATTGGCGAGCTATCGACCCTTGCGCCGGTAGGGCCATTTGAGAGCAATGACGCGGCGATGGCCGCGCACCGGGCGGCGGTCGCGGAGACGGAGGTGGCGTGATGGCCGCCGACCGCGATCACGACCAGCCGCAGCCGCACCCCATCCACCTGAACCGCCTCGCCGCGACCGCGCCGCTCAACGGCAAGCATATCCCGCGGACGACGCGCATGGTGGCGATCCCGCAGAATGTCGATGAGGCTATTGGCAACCTCGCCCGGGCGAATGGTATCAGCCACAACCAAGCCCTCGTCGAGCTACTAGTCCACGCGCTGATTGACTTGCAGCGGCAGGCGGCGGCGGCGGCGGATGCTGAGGCGGATAAACCCGATCCCTATGAAGGAGGCGACCTATGACCACACCCACGACACCCACCACACCCGCGACGGCCGCGCTGGAGCGTATCGCCGAGGCGGTCGTGGCCGCGTCGCGCGAACTACAGGAGCTCGACCTCCATCCCGGCCTCGCCATGCAGCAGCGGCGCGCGGTCGAGATCCTGCGCGGCCGCGGCAGCTACCGCACGGGCCTGTGCTGGCGGCTGGAGCACCTCTACATGGAGAGCCAGCGGCTGGATGGCGCGGACGGCGCGGATAAACCCGACCCCTATGAAGGAGGCGAGCTATGACTATGAACCGGAACCGGAACCGACCTGACAAGCACCCTTTTTCCCTCTCCGCGCTGGTGGCGTCGAAGCTGTGGCGGCTGGCGGCGTGTGGCTGTGTGGCCGCGCTGGTGGCCGCTGGGACGGGGTGTCAGGGGGACGCGGGGGCGGATGTAGCACCTGATAGCTGGGGTAGCGTCAAGGCGCGTCTCGCGCCGTTACAGGATGCCTCAGCCAATGCTACGCAGGTCAAGGCCACGCACGACAGCACAACCTACTGTTTCTCAGGCGAGAGCGCGGACGATCTGCGCTCGTGGGAATGTGGAGGCTATCCAACGGCGGCAAAGGCGGTGGCTGACCCATTCAACATCACCCTCGACTACACACCCACAGCTTTCACTGGCCAGTTTGGAGGCGGCCCCGCTTTTGCTCCCGCCGACACCGCGGCAATCAATCGCGCCGCCCGCCGCTGGGAGGCGGTCGTAGTGGGTGGCTTCCCCGACACGCTGGGCACGGATGACCTGTTGGTTGAGGTCTATGCCAGCGCACGTCCACACCGTCCCACGAGCGAGGGCTGGCACTCGCCGCATGACATCCATCGAGGGACACAGGTGTCCTTCTTTGGTATGGTTAGCTTCGTCCACCGGGCAGGTGATGACTACATGGGCACGGACCGCATGTATCAGGTTGCACTCCACGAGCTTGGCCATGCGTTGGGGTTAGACCACCGGACTGAGAAGGGCGGCGTTATGCACATCACGGACTGGTTCTACACGGATACCATCACCCGCGCCGAAGGGGAGGCATTAGTGGCGATGGGACACACAGTTGATTGGGATGCGCTCGATTGACCTCCCCGCCCTACCCGCGCTAACCACACAAATAGCCCCGCTGCCGATGGTGTCAATGCCGTCAGCAGCGGGGCTATTTGTCTTGTGTCAGGTAGCACCCTTCCCCAAGAGCAACTACCCGCGTTATAGGGGGACGCTCCCCCTATTCCGTGTCGCCCTCCCCTTCCCCGCCGTCCTGCTCGCCCTCGCCATCGCCCTCCTCCTCGCCCTCGACCGGCGGGTCGATAATATCCGACACCTCGCGCTTGAGGTTGGCGAGCTCGGCGGGCGGCGACCCATCCTCGGTGGTGCCGTTGATGGTCCATCCCCCGGCGTCGGCGGTGGCTTGTACGGCGCGGGCGGTGGCGAGGCACTCCTGCGCGGGGCCGCGCGCCTCGACGATATACTCCTCGACCGTGCCGTCGGCGGTGGTGCGGGAGGTGCTGAAGATGATCTGGAACATGGTAGGCTCCTTAGTGGGTGATTTAGTTGGTGATTTAGTTGGTGATGGTGAGCGTAACCTCATTGGAATAGGTGCTGTCGGTATAGGTGCTGTCCACCGCGTCAGCCTTGACGCGGAAGGTAAACGAGCGGGTGGTGGTCGCGCCTGTCGAGGCTCGTAATATGAGGAGCTCGATGGAAAAATCAGTGAGTGTCCTACCAGCGGCTAGGGTGATCCATGCCCCACTCCCCTCTGCGCCGCGGGCCTGTACCGTATAACCAGAAACGCCTGCCGCCGGTGTCGAGGCGGTCCATGAGATGTCGAACTGATCAAAAGGCGTCGAGCTCGTGGAGCCGGTCAGGGTGGGACGGCTGAGCGCTTGTGGGGCCGGCTCCGCAAGCGTAATCGCATCCGAGTAGTCGCTGGCGGTGTACCCCGCTGTGGGGTTGCTCTTGATGCGGAAGTCGAAGCTGGTCTCCGTGCTCCCGGTCTGGCTCTGTACGGTGGCCAGCGGCGTCGTAAAGCTGCGGCCTGTCAGGTTGTTCATCAAGACGGTCCATGCGCTGCCGCTTGTGGGCTTGGCCTCCAGCACCATAGAGCGGTAAGCGGTATCCGTAGTAGGCTGCCACGTAAAGCTGAACTGGCGGCTCGTCACCCAAGTGCCTATCAGTCGCGGCTTGGGGGCCGACTGGAGCGACGTGCGGACCGTCGCCTCGTTGCTCACGTCGCTGTCGTGGTATCCTGCCGCCCCTATCGCGGTGATGCGGAAGCTAAAGTCGTCCGTGGTGGGCAGGGTGATGGTGGGGTCGAGCGAGGTCGGGTCGGTGTCGAGCGTTGTGCCGCTGCCGATGACGGACTGTATCCCGGCCGGTGCTTTGGTCCATGCGCCGCTGCCGACCTTGAACTCGAGCTCATAACGGGCCACCCCCGCTGTGGGTGTCGCCGCCGTCCATGAGAGGGGGAACGATACGAGGCCCGTGTCGCTGGCAAATGCGACCGTTGCCGTCATCACCGGCGTCGTCAGCTTGACCTGCGGCGGCACGACGAGGTTGACGCCGTTGCTGTCGAGCGAGTTCTGCCGCTGCGTTGGGTCGGTGGTGATGGCGCGTACCGTGGCCCGCTGCGTCAAGGCAGGTAGCCCGGCGGCGGGGCGGGGGAGCCTTACCGTGTAGGTGGTGGCTCCCGTGACAATCGCCGTTGACCCGCCAATGCCGCCGTTTACGATTTGATAGCTCGCCAAGAGGTTCGCTGGACGCGATGCTCCCCACTCCATGCTAAACTCGATGTATAAGGCCGTCGTGGTAAAGCTGGTGATACGCAGGTTGGTGGGCGTTGTCATGCGCGGGACGGCACTGGCGAGGGTCGTGAAGTTGGCTTGCGCCCATGCGGAGTTGCGGTGCGTCCCGGCGGGCTTGGCGATGGCGATGATCGCAAAGACATAGGTGCTGTCTGCCTCCAGCCCCGTCAGCCTGTTGTTGGTGTTGCCCGGCTGGATGGATATACGCCCCGCATGGGCGGCCTGTAGCTCCTCTTGCGTCGGGGTGCGGGGGCTGGCAGCGGTCCCGGCCCGCAGGAAGAAGTACCGATACTCCTGCACTTGATCGGCGGGGGTAGACTCCACAAAGGAGGTCAGGATGCTGTTGGCCCGTCGCTCCGTGAAGGTGATACCCGAGGGGGCACTCAGCGGCAGCCTGGTGCTCATCGTCACGTTGGCTGTCCCATAGGCGCTGAGGAGGTAGTTGCTGTTGGGCAGGGCGAGGATACGCAGCTCGATGTAATCGTCCGTGGTGCTGAGCAGCCGCTGGAGGCGAGTGCGGCTGATGTTATAGCGCGTCTGCGTCGCGGAGACGTTGCCGGACACGAGGATCCATTGGCCGCCGTCCACACGCCCCCATATCGCATACCGATAGACGCCCGCCTGCGGGGTCGAGCGCACCCACTCCATGTTGACGCGCAGGGTGGCTTGGTCCCAGGTGGCGGTCAGGGCGGGCGTCGAGAGTTGGTTGCCCGTGCCGGTCTCCTCGCCACTCGGCTGGGGGGCGGTCGCGCTGTCGGCGTTGGACGTGCTGCCTGAGTAGCCGCTGTTGGCGGCGGCTTGAACGCGAAACTCGAAGGTGAGTAGGCTGCTGCCGGTGGCAGCCCGGACGGCTTGCAGGGTATAACTGCCGGAGCGGGTGGCTCCCTTAGCGCGGGCCTCCAGCCGCTGCCATGAGCCGCCTGCGGCCCGGGCCTCGACGATGTATTCGTCCAGCCCCGCGGTGGGGGTGACGGCTGTATAGCCTACGACGAAGCGGCTGGTGGTGCTGCTCCATGCGGCCGTCACTGTGGCGCGGCTCAGGGGCGTGACCGCCGTGCCCGTGTCCGTGATCGTCGTGCGAAAGGTCTCCTCGTCGCTGTCCTGCGAGGTGCGGCGGTTGGCGTCGATAGCGTCGTCGGTCGCCACGGCCCGCACAAACACATCGTAGCGTGCGCCGTTGGTGGCCAGCCCCGTGAGGGTATAGGCGCGGCTCGTCTTGATCACCCGTATGCCGGTCGAGGGGAACGCCCCGCCGGTGGGTCGATGGAATACACGGTACTCCTTCAGGTCGGCATCGGGGTTGGCCGCCGTCCATGCCAGGGCCGCCGTCCCATCGCCGGGCGTCACCGTCACCGTCACCTTAGACAGCGGGACGGCCCCCACCACAGGAACCTCGCCGGTGGCGAGGGTCTCCGCGGTATAGACGCCGCGCGCGGAGTCGATCCAGCGGACGTTGTTGAGGATGTAGTTGTTCTTGGCGCGGGCGACGATCTGCACATCATACACATCGTCTGTCCGTAGCCCCCCCACAGTGACAGAGGTCGTGGATGCCGACAGGCTGCGGCGTATAAAGCGGGCGGGGGGCGGCTCCCCCGACCAGCGGTAGTAAAAGTCGTACCGCTCAATCGCCTCGGAGGGGCTGGGAGTGGACCAGCGGGCGGTAAAGCTGCGGTCGCCCGCCGTGAACTGCACACGCCCCAGCGTGATACGCCTATCCGTAGGGGAGGCCGGGGGAGCGGGCGGTCGCGGCGTCTGCGGTCTGTCGGTCTCGGCGGCGGGCTCTCCTACATCGTTGGTGACGCCGGCGGACCAGACGCTGTTGCGCCAGCCGGGTGCGCCAATCGACCGCGCTTGAAACTCCCAGCGGACGCCCTCGACGGGTGGCGGCTGGATAGACAGGTTGCCGCGGGTCGCCTCCACGGAGCGGGTGAGCTCCCACCCGCGGCTTGACTCCGTCTGGTTGTTGCGGTCGAGGATGCGTCCGCGCACCTCCTTGCGGGCGATTCCGGTGTTGCTTGAGGGGGTGTGGAAGGCGATGGTGATGTCGGACAGCTGGTTGCCGTGCCCCGCGGTGAACACCACGGAGCGGATGGTCAGGGACGGTGCCCGTGCGCCCGTGGTGCGGGCGATGGTTGTGAAGCTGCCGTACACGAAGTTGCTATCGGTATAGGTTGAGCCGCCGATGGCCCGCACCCGCCAGCTATAGGCGCTGCTGCTCTGTAAGCCATTGAGCCACGTGGTGGTGCCGCGCACCGTGCCGGGAAGCTCGGTCCACTCCGCATCCCCCCGCAGTTGATACTCAACCTTATAGCCGAGGATAGCCCCGGCATGGGTGCCCGTCGGGGCGGTCCAAAAGAGGGTCAGCCCTGAGTAGTTGATCTCGCGCGTCCCCAGCCCGGTAGGGGGCGGCAGCTGCCCCCCCGCCAGCGCGAAGATAGACGCCGTGCGGAAGTCAGCCCCCGACACGGGGTCGCTGTCTGTGTAGAACTGCGCGCCGACGCGCCCGCCGAGGCTGGTGAGTTGCCATTCGTAGTTCGTCTGTGCGTCTAGCCCGGGGATCGTGCCGCGGGTCGCCGTCCGACCAAAGCGTATGGGGGTCCAGCGGGGGCTACCCCGCTTGCGGTACTCCAGCTTATAGCCCCCCAAGCCCGTCGCCTCGACGCCAATGGGGGCGTTCCATGAGGCGGTCGCTGCGTTGTAGGTAAAGCTGTTGATGGACAGACCACTGGGGGCCCCCACGATATTGGGGTTGCCGCGTAGCCCGGCGGTGGGGCCGGGCGTGAAGTAGTCCAGTTCCGTGCGGTCGCTGTCTGTCAGGGCCGCTCCTGCGCGGTTGGTGCTGCCGGGTAGTACCAGTGCCCGGACCTGCCACTCGTAGCGCACGAGGGGACTGAGGCCGCTCAGTCGATAGCTGAGGTCCGTTGTGTAGCGCACCTGCCATGCCGCCGGGTCTGCCCCCGCCACCTGATAGCGCACCTCGTAGGTGCGTATAGCGCGGCTGTTGCCGTCCGTGGCGGCAGACCAGCGTACGGTTGCGCCGCCCGCGATAGGGGTGTTGCGCGGCGCGAGGGGGGTGCCGAGCGGTGTCGGCGGCACGGGCACGGTCGAGGAGGGCGTGATAAAGCGTTGCCAGCCGCTCTCCGTGTCTGAGTAGCGGTCGTTCTTGGCCTCGCTGGTGATCGTCCAGCGATACTCTGTGCCCGGGTCGAGGTTGGGTAGGACGCGCAGGCGAGCCGATGGCTCTAGGTCGATCTCGGTGGCGGTCGCAGGGTCAGCGGACTGCTTCCAGTACCTGATGAGGAAGCCGCCCAAGCCGTCCGCGCCGCTGGTGGCCGCGTTCCATGTCCATGCCAGCGTTGCTGAGCGGCCATCGGCGGCGGGGGTGCCCGTCAGCCCGGTGGCCACCGGCACGGCTGTAACGGTGACTCCCGTGTCGCAGGCCGCCGACTGGAAGTTGCTGCCACCCCGCCATACCCCATGCGCAAAGAGAAAACTGGATATTTGTGTCTCTAATCCTATTGCTTGTAGCTCGCGCCGCTGTTGTGCGAGGGGCTTGGCGAGGGCGCGGATGCGCCACTTGTAGGCGTTGCCACACGTCAGGTTGCGGACGATGGCATGGAGGAACTGTGAAAACGCGCTGACGTTGTAGTCCTTCTCGATGGGCGACCGCCACTGGGTGTCGCTCGTCAGCGCGACCTGTACCCGCATCTTGCCTGAATAGGCCCGCAGCTCATTGCGGTCGCGCAGGTTGCGGTCGATGGTGGCGGCGAGGCGTGCGCTGGTCTGCTGCCGCTCGTCGATGCCGCCGGGGTAGGGCGAGGTCAGGACACTGATGCGATCCCGTGGAAGGACACTGACCTGATAGCGGCTGGACCATGGACTGTCCCTGAACGCCTGCGGCTGGCTCGACTGCGCCTTGACGGCTACCACCCACGAGCCGCCGCTGTTGACCGTACCCTCCCCTAGTAGCTGGTCGAGGCGGACGGACAGGCCGAGGCTCTCGCCCAAGATGCGGGTAGGGCGCACATCGTCCGGGCTGGCAAACAGGCCAATGAGGTACTTGGTGACGGCCACGGTCGCCGGTGTCCCCAACGCCCACGAGAGGGTGATGGTGGTGTCACTCGACTGGTCGCCGGGCGTGTGGGGGTCATCGAGGCTGCCGCGCACCACCGCGGCGGTGAGGCCCGTCGGCGCGGCCATGGCCTCGCGGCAGACGCCCGTCGTGGTCGCCACGGTCTCCTCGTAGCTGCTATCGTCCCACTGGGAGGCTTCCGTGGCGATGGCCTGCACCTTGACCTGATAGGGCTGGCAGGGGCTGAGGTCCGACAGGGCCACATGCCGCCGCCCCGCGGTCGGGGTATAGACCCATTGCCAGTCGTCCTCGTCTTGGATGGTATAGCCCACCCGATACTTCTCAATGAAGCTATAGCCGTCGGCTTGCGTGTCCGCCCCGGTAAAGCGCACAACCATCGAGGTGTCCTCGATCTCGTCCGCGCGGACGAAGATGCTCTGCGGCGGCGGCACGGCGGCGTCACGGGCCTCGGCGGTGAGGGCCACCCGCGCCTCGTCCGAATAGCTGACGCCCTGCGGGTTGACGGTCTCGACCTTATAGCGCCAGACATACGGCTCTGTCCTAACCTCCTCCAGCGTGATAGCCCCCTCGACCTGCCGCGTCTGCTGATTGAACGCCAGCCAGTTGGGGAGATCAGAGACACTGTAGCGGAGCGGGTCTGTGCCGTGATAGGCGGCCTCCGGGAGGGTGATCTCGACGATCCCCACGTCCTCCGTGTATTCATAGAGGCGATTGGCAAAGGCGGGCCGTCCCACCTCCAGCTCGTCAATGACCTCGACATACTCCCATGCCGTAGCGCGGTGCGGGTCGAGGCTGAACTGGCGCGTCAACGACCAGATATAGGGTGTTTCGGGCGTCGGCAGCGGCGGGTCATCGGATGCCCCCAGTGGGCGGTAGTCGGCGTTGGTGTTCTCTACAAAGGTCTGTGCAGGCAGGGCCTCAAGCTGGGTCTTGATCTTGGTGTCGGCGGCGAGGTAGCACGTTTGCTCCTCGATGGGCAAGCCGCGCGGCGTATCCATCGCCACCGGCTCCAGCGCGGCTTGATTACCCGGGTCGTCCCACACCTGCCACGCCAGCACCCGGCTCTGGTTGGCGATGAGGTTGTACTCGACCTGCCGCACTTGGTAGATGTCGTTGGCATCCCCGGCGGCGTGATGCGGCCCCAAGTAGGGCAGGTTGCTGTCGAAGTTGGCGCGAAAGAGTTGTCCCACCTCAACGAAGCCTTGAAAGGTGGCGCGGATATAGACCTGCTGGCGGCTGAACCGGGCAAGGAACCGGGCCGCCCACGCATCTTGCTGGTCCGCATCAAGGAAGGCGAGGGCTATCTGGCGGTCTGCCACCTCTTGGCCAATGGCGGGCGTGTCGGCTTCGTAGGTCGTCGTCGCCTGCTCGCCATGCAGCACGAGGCGCGAGCAAGCCGTGCCAAACGCATTGGGATCATGCAGCACCTCCCACGCCAGCGGGTTGCGGTAGGTGGCCACGTTGCTTGTGGATGGGGAGCGCGTGAAGGACTTGGCCTGCACAGAGCGGACACCGGCATTGTTGATAACCACAAAGCCCATGTCCCAAAAGCTCTCAAAGAGCACATGCGTCAGCGTATCCAGCACGGGGGTAGGCGAGATAATGGCCGCGCTCCCCGTTGGCACATCCGTATCCGCGATATAGTCCGCGAACTGATAGGGCACAGCGGACGCGCGCGCGATCTCCTCGGCAAGGTCATTCAGGTCTTGGCTGTCCGGGTTGGTGAACGTGCTAGCGCGGTTGCGTATATCGCCGTAGAGCTTGACCTCGGTATAGGTGGGTGTGCGCTCAACGAGCTTGGGCTGAATGCGTCCGTAGAATACATCCTCCCCCGTGATATCGCCCATCGCCATGAGGCATTGCTGGCCGATCCAATCCTCGCTAAAGACGCCCTCAGCAAACCGGATGCGCCCGACGGGTAGGACGGCGCGGGTGGGGCGCGTCAGGTTGGTCAGGCGCGTGTCGGCGGTGGCCTGTGTGATCTCGCCGTCTATGGACGATAGGCGGTCGGCATCGCTGCCGCGGCCGATGGTGATGATGGCACTCATAAGGCTCTACGCTCTACGTGGTATCCTCAATGGGCTGAGACTGGATGTCTGCTTGGACGATCTCTTGTAGGCGCATCTGCGCGTTATAGTAGATGGTCTGTGGCGAGTAGTCAAAAGAGGCTATGCGGACATAGCGCAGGCTGGCGGGTGTGCCCATCATTACACCCACGGGGGTTGTATCGCCCGCGGACTCTTGAACCGCAATGAGTTGGTCAAGCTGATCCTCGTCAATGAGGTCCCAAGCGACGTCCAAGTCGCGGTAGTTGCGCTGCCTCCGATTGTTGGGATAGCGCCCTTGCACACGCGGCGCGGCCGGGTTGCCGTAGCGCGTCTGTGCCCCATCGCGGTAGCGGCGCGGCCCAATGACCTGTCGCGTACCGTGCATCACCCGCCCAATGTAGAGGATGGAGTTGAGGGGGCTGGCCGGGCGTGTGACTGCGAACTGTAGGATAAAGCCCCCTGAGCGCGTTTGTCCCGGCCACGTGAACGCATGGTTGCCGCGCCAGATCGTACAGGGAAAGACACGGGGCGCGGTCGAGTGCCTGCGAAAGAAGCTGAAGGTAGAGGGCCGTAGGGTCACGGTCTCAGGGTCTTTATCGTAACTCGTGGACGATATGGCTGTGCCCAAGTTCTTGACGCCGATGGTGAGCGTTGGCTTGTCGGCAACGGGGAGCGAGTGCCGCAGCTTGTCGTCGCCATAGCCACTGGGGGCGTCATACTCGGGGCCGATTATAGCAATATCGAAGATGCCGATGGTGTCGCCTCGCGGCGCGGTTGTCCCCAGCACATTCATTAGGAAGGTCTTAGACAGATTGCCTGCCGTGTGCGCCAGCGGGCGGCTGATCCACGCCACCGCAGGGGAGGGGTTGGCAATGACCCGCGGCTGGTTGGCTCCGTCGGCGGTGTTGTTGCCGACCGCCGTTACGCTGACCACACTGGCGTTGTTATTGCTCTCGATGGCCTCCCGCCAGTCGGGATCGTCAAGGAACCATAGGTTGGACATAGCCGTTCTCCCTACCCCCCAATGTTAAAGCGGCTGGTATAGGCCAGTTGCTCAAGCTCGTAGGCTATCTGCTCGGCCATAGACTTAGGATCGTCGTTGCCCTGCACAACCACCTCCACGCGCTCCACATTGACTGTCGGCTTGGACGCGCCGGGGATGCGGTTACGCGCCTCTTGTTCCTCAAGCTCCTCTGGCGTTGAGCGGCGCGGCTCGGCGGGTGGGCGGAAGGGTGAGCGGTTGGTGCGTAGGTTCGCGCCACCAAAGAACTCAACCTCCGCTTGGGCGATGCGATTGGTATTGCCGAAGATGCCTTCCAAGAAGTTCGTATTATCGAGGATACCCTGTAACAGCCGCTGTGTAGCCGCCTGCGCTACGAGGCCCGCCGCCGGCCCAAACGCGCCGCCGACCAAGGCCCCGGCTGCCAGCCCGCCCCCTTGCGCGAGGACGCCCCGTGCGCCCTCCCCGACGCTCTCAGCGGAGGCTATCTGACCAGCGAGGATGCTGGCGAACTGGAGGCGGGTGGCGTCGCTGGTCAGGGCGTCTAGGCCGCGCCCGAACCGCCCCTGCCCACCCGCGCCAAAGGTAAAGTCGGCATCGCTAAACAGATCGGCACCCCCCGCGCCGGTGATACCCGGGTTTTGTCCGAAGAAGGTGAGGGGCAACCCACGCCCAAAGAACGCCTCGCTCACGGGGCCTCGTCGCCGCAGCAAGGGGGACGTGGCCAGCCGCGCACGGGCCAGCACTGCGGGGATGCTCTCAATAGGCTGATCGGCGGCCTCGCGGTCAAGCTCGCGTAGGCGCATCTCAACCACCCGCGCGGCCCGGTCGGTGATAGTCTGATCAAGCTGTTGTAACTGCTGCCTAAACTCGCGTAGCTGGAGGTTGTAATCCGTGCCCGTGCCCGTGCCGGGGATCAAGCCCTCGATAGTCGTCAAGGTGGATCGGATCGCTTCCCGCTGGGCATCCCCCTCAAGCAGGCCAATGCCGCGCACCTGTAAGCCGAGGTCGGATAGAATAGCCTCGCGACGGCGTATCTGCTGGAGCGGCGATAGTTGCCCAACAAGCGAGGGGGGGAGCGTCCGTAGCTGCTCAGGCGAGAGCAACCCCTGCTGCGAGAGCGGGAGCGTGAACGGGTCCGCCGGCGCGGGAGCAACAGGGAAGGCTGGCGCAATGAACCGCACCTGCCGCGCTGCTGCTTGTCGCACTGCACGTAGTTCGGCTGAGCGGCCAGCATCCACAACCGACAGGGCCGCCTCGTCAATCTCGCCGCCCTCTGGCCGCAGCACCCCAAACGCCGCCTCGCTTGTGCCGCTTATGATACGCTCGCGAGCACGAACCAAGTCTTGACGGGCGATGTCCGCCTCCGTCAGCCGCGCCCGCCCAATCTCACGGATCAGGTTTACATCACGCTGATACTGCTCGCGCTGGATAAAAAGCTCTCGCTCCTCGCCCGGTGCGAGGTCGCCAAGTCGGAACCGCTCGCGGGCGCGGGCCTGTAGGGCCTCCGTGCCTCGTGTCGCCTCGGTAAACCCCCCACCCACAAACGCAGGCTGACGGAACAAGTCAACATAGACGCCGAACTCGCTCTGAACCTCTGTGATAAAACGGAGAGCCTCGCTTGTGTCGCGGGGGAAGACTAAGTAGGCGGCTTCGGCGGCGTCCGCCACCTCGCTGATGGTGCGCTCTTGCTGGGCCACCGGCGCGAGGTAGAGCAAGCCGATATGGTATAGGTCGGCATCTGAGAAGGTGGTGTTACGGCTACGGAGAGCTTGGATCAGGCGATTGGACGTGGTGGGACCTACGCCTAGTCGCCGGGCAAGGGCGTTATACTCCTGCCGTGCCGATTGCACATCAATGATAGCACCGGGGGTGGGCAGGTTGATGTTGCTAGCGACATAGCCCAGCCCAGCCCCTAACGCTGTGCCAATGGCGGCCCCTATAAGACCAAAACCAAGCGACCCCCGTAGCCCGCCAGCCACCGCGCCACGCACAGCCCCAGCCGTGCCCCCCACATCCGCTAGCGTCCCTGTCGTGCCGGGGGCACCCAGCGGCACCCCTTGCGCCCCGTAGCGCACGTCGGCGCGGGTGGCACTATCCAACTGTTGCCCCAGCCGCTCAATGGCCGTCCGCGCTTGTGATACATCGAGGCGCACAGAGGCCCGCATAGAGCCTTGTAGCGACCGCCCGACATTATCAATGGCTACGAGGGCGTCTGTGGTGTCCACTTGCAGGCGTCCACCAACACCGCCCCGGAACTGGCTTTCAATGGAAGTAAGGTCGGCCTTGATCGCCGCCAGCCCTTGCTCGGCATCGCGGGTGTCGGCATCGACGCCGAACTGGGCATCGTCCAGCCCGGCAAGGGTGCGCTCAAGGTTCGATAGCTTGCCCTGCGCCCGGCTGGTCTGCGCTACTACATCAAGGTTTAGTCTCTCGCGCGGCATCGCGTCGTTCCTTGCTGGCCTCGAAGTGGGCGGTGGCGATCACATCAAAAGCACGGGCATACTTGGCCTCGACCTCCATCGGGTCGATAGCCGGGTGCAACAGGTATGCTCCGTCGCTGCTGACGGTGTGGTAGGTCTTGAACTGGCTCAAGGCTGAGAGTGTGAACGGCGTTGCGCGGTCGCAGTGATAAAGCTGGTCACGCTCCCGCGGCGTAAAGGACGCTCGCTGCGGATGCCGACAAGCCTTCACAAACACGCAGTCGCGGCAGTGTTCACACCGCTGGCCGTCGAGCGTGTGCTGGACGGCCTCCCTTAGTTTTTTGACTCATCCTCCGTCAGGACGGACGTGTCATTGACCGCGGCAAAGACCTCATTGCACCAAAGGGGCGTCCCATCGCTGGCGTGATAGACATTATCCAGCCACGCGGTCATCGCATCGGCCCCCTCCTCGATGCCCTTAAACCCGCGATAGTTGCGCGTCCCCAGCAAGAGGTGAATGAGCACTGTGGCCACCATGTCATTCAGCCCCGTCAACGCCTCTTTGGTCTCGTCGTCCTCCACGTGATCTTGAATGAACTCCTCTTGACGCTGGGGCGTCCGCTGGAGCACCAGCAGGTCGCGCGTCTTGAGATACTTGACGTCCACCTTCGCGCCCTTGAACGGCTCGCCGGTCAGGGTGAGGGTGCGATAGTCCCCCTTAGTCTTCGTCGTCATCAACAGTCTCCGGTCTAGTTGTAGGTCAAGGTCGCGCCATCGCCCAACGCCTGCCCGCTGAACGCCATCGTATCAAAGGCCCCTAGCCCCTGACTGAGCGGCGCGGGGTCGAACTGGACGGACGGCAGGTAGAGCGCGTTGTTGCGCCCAGCCACATCGCCCAGCACGGCATAGACGCTGAAGCGGTCGTTGCGCCGGATCTGTCGGTTACGGATGTAGTCCGCCTTCTCGGCCCGCACAGTGAAGCTGAACCGCATGTCGCGGATGCCCGGGGAACCAACCCCCGTCGGGCCGCTCGTCCCCACGTCCTCATTGAATAGCTGGACGCCGTTGTTGAGCGTGAAGCTGCCCTGCGAGTGTAGGATGCGGTTGGCGGGCTGGCGAGCGAGGGCCAGCAGGGACGCCTCCGTAGCATTCTCGTCGCCGATGACCAGCACCCCCGCCGTCCCGTACTGCGCGTCGTTATCGAGGAAGGACGGCTCCGGCAGGCCGCTTGTGACGTTATCGGCCCCCGCGAAGATGGTCTGGCTGGCGATAGCCAACCCATTCGCCGCCACCGCCTTGACCACAAACGCACTGCCAAACGCATTGGCCGCGGTCGCCACCTTGAGGATGTTACCCACCCCGACAAGGTTGGCGATGTTCTGACTGGCGGGCGGCGTGACACGGGTCTGGCCGGCCCCCGACGCGGGCGTCTGGAACGGAATGAATGGCTCCGCCTTGTGCCCGCTGCCGGTGAACTGCCACGTAGTGTAATCGTTGCCGCTCCACGTCAGGGTGCCGCTGGTAAAGGCTTGCCCCAGCCCCGACCGCTGTACTTCCTCGTTCCACGTGTGGATAGCAAACGAGCCGTCTTGGTCGTTCTCTAGCCCGTAGATGTAGCCCGTGTTGGGGCCGGACGAAGCGGTCTCATCGCCCCATAGGTTCTTCAGCAGCACCGCCAACTCCGGGCGGCTCGACTGCGACGGCCCTAGGCGGTTGCGCGCGGAGATATTGAGGCTGGTGGTCTCGCGTCCGGGCGTCCCGGCCTGCTGCGAGCGTCCCTGCCCCGCCTCCTGCGTCTGCTGGCGCGGCTGCACCGTCTCAAGCTGGATGTTTGTGACGCGCAAGGCATCGCCCTGCTGAGGGATGGCATCGTTAGGGACGCCATACGCCACTTCCTCAGTAGCAAAGATTTCAAGTTCGGCAAGGGTCGTTGCCATGATAACCTCCTAGCCCCGTTTAGGCTTCAATGTCGAGGGTGAATATAACGCTTCGATACAGGCTGCTGTCAACGGCGGCGGTCGCCGTGAACTCAATGTCGCCTACTTCCAATGACCTAAAGCCGTTGTAGGCAACCCCCTGTGCCAGCACCGCACGGAGCGGCTCCGCATGCGCCTCCACGCGCCGCGTCAACTGCTCCAGCGCGGTCTCGGGCGAGGAGGGGTTGGTCACGGCCCGCTCAATCACTTCGATTAGAGCCGTGTACTCATACCGCCCCGGGTTGCCTGCCACCGGCTGCGCCCCGTCAATCCAGAGGCGCACAAAGGGATAGGCCGTGATCTTGTCCTCCTCAGCCTCTGAGAAGGTATAGGCAGGGGCGGTCGCTGAGGCGTTACCCAAGACCTCCCGCTGATACTGCTGCCAGACCACGCCAAGCCCTTCAATGCCAGCGGCGTCGCCAGCGAGCATGTCGCGCAGGTTGCCTACGACCTTTTCGGTTGCAGTGGTTAGGAAGGTGGCCATAAATCCTCGTCGCAGCAGGCGAACGTAGCAACCGCCACCATCCCCAGCATAAGCGGCACAAAGGCCAGCACAACGGCATCGGTGGCCGTGAGCCATTGGAGATAAGGGATTAGCACCAGAGTAGTCATGGCCGTCATGCCGCTATGCTCAGGGTAAAGAGTGCGCTGCGATGGCCCGCCCCCTCAATGTCCGGGTGGGCGCGAAAGTCAATGCCGGTGATGATGATGAACTCAAAGCCGTTGTAGGTCTGGTTCGCGTCAAGCAAGTAGCGCACTACATCCGCGAGCCCCTCGATGGTGCGCGTCGCCGTCTGAATATGCGCGGCGGTATCGGCCACCACCTCTTTGGACACATCCACAAAGGCCGTGTAGGTCCACACAGTCGGGCCGCCGATCTCTTGCGGCTCATAGGGCTGGGCCTCGTCCACCCACACCCGCACAAAGTTGGTCGCTAAGGTCGCCGGTGCGACGGGCTTAGGGATCTGATCCCCATCGTAAATGGCCAAGTCGGTTGGCAACGTATCCGTGCTGGTCCCATAGTCAGAAGCCCCCGCACCTGTCCGGTAGCTATTCCACTCCGCAACAAGCCCCATACCCGCTGGGTCGGGCGTTACAGTCTGGTCGCCCCCCAGTATCGCCTTGAGGTTGCCTGTAACGCGCCCTACGGGGACTAAAGCGTCAAGGGATGCCATTACGCCTGTACCTCCGTCAGATAGCGTCTGCGCCCCTTGAGGCGGCTCTTACGCAGCAACTGGTCACGCCGCCGGAACTTGGCCACTAAAGAATAGCCGAAGATGTCGCCAAGAACCTCGCTGTTATCGAACAGGAACGGACGCCGCGCATTCACCGCCGCCGCGTAGGGAACCTTCGTGCCCAGCCGCAGCTTGTTGCCCCGCCCCCTGAACAGGTGGTCAGGGTCCTTGCGGCGCGTCAAGCTATCGTAGAGCCGCCCCGTCTCAATCAGTATCTGCGGCCCTTGCTTGCGAGCAGCATAGGCAGGGGTTAGGGGTGCCCACGGCTGGCCGTCCGGCCCCTGTTGCCGCGCGAACATCTGCTTCGTCTCCTCGATGAAGCACTGCTGGAAGGCGCGGCCTAGCTTCTTGCGCCGCGAGAAGGGCTTGTTGAGCCGCTGGGACACGCGGGTTATGAGGATGCTCTTAGCCATCGCGTCTATCCCGCTCCCTAAGCAGCTCCCGTATCTCGCGGTGATCGGCCCGGTTGTGCTCGTCGTTCTGCTGGATCAACAATTTCAAATCATCGACCTGCTGCTGGGTGGCCCGCTTGTCGATGCGCTTGTGCATGTCGCGCTCCAGCTTGTCGAGGTCGCTCTTGGACGGCGTGTTACGCAGGGCCTTCACAATGAAGCCAATGATGGCGACCAGCACTGTGCCGTGTACGCCGAGCACTTGGTAGAGCGTTGTATCTTCCATGACTTAGGCCGCCATATACCAAGCGTCAATCGCCGGGATCGTGCCCGGCAACGAGGCCGTGGCGATCATCAGGTTACGTGCGGCATTCACGGAGACATACATCGCATTAAAACCCGCCGGTCGCCAACGGACGATGACGCCGTTCTCAGACTGCGGGGTCGTAGCCTCGTTGATGTCTTGGGCCAGTATAGAGCCGTGTACAGTCAGGCAGGCCGTGCCCCGCGCGTTGAGGTTGAAGGCGATGTTGTACATCCGGCTATTCACTTCGGATACGGTCCCAAGATTGATGCCGGTATCGACCCAGTTCGATTGACTGCCCGTCACGTTGGTGACGCCGCCAGCCCGCGTCCACCCGGCCGCCGGTGCGGGAGTGCCGCCGCCTGCCGATGCCCCGCCCGTCACCTGGGCAAAGGCAACCAGATGCGCCCCGATGGTGACGGAGCCGCTCGTGCCCGTCGATCCCGCGTTGTACACCAACTGGCGATAGAGGTTGTTATCAGCATCCCGCGACAGCCATAGCTCCAGCGTGCCAACGACATTCGACCCCTCATAGAGCTCCTGCTCGACGACCTTCAACCCCTCTTGTGCGCCCCCGGCCACCCATTCGTCACTATCAATCAGGTCGTTAATCGACACAAAGCCACTGACGGTTATCTGTGTCGTAGCCGCCGTGCTCGTTCTAGGGGGGATGCTCTCAAAGCCCACTGTGCCCGCCGGGACGGACGCGCCGACGATATTCAGTCGCAGCGAGCAATCGACGATCCCGTGCGTGTGGGTGTCCATGTCGAAGGCCGGACTGAACGCCGCCCGCACCCCCAAGACATCGGCGTCGTAGCCGCTGGTGATGGCGATGCCCCCTACCGCCCCGTCTTGCAGCTCGATGTTACCCGCGCCCGGTAGCCCCGTGATGCGGTTGGCCGGTATGTTGCCCTGTAGGGCCGCAGCGGGGAAACGGATGTTGTCGCCGAACTCCGTCGGGCCGTACCACTCCCCGAATATCTCCGCGCCTTCAGGGACGCTGATCTGCCCCGCCCCCTGCGGCGTCAAGTGCAGCTTCCAATAATCGTAGGTTACAGGCGAGTCAGCCGATGCCCCTGCATAGCTGTCGAGGGCCTCAATCAGGCCGTCGTCAATGACTACCCGTAGGTCGGTGGCATCGGGCCGTCCACCCAGCACGGAACGCTCCGTGCGAAGGATCACCCATCGCTGCGTCCCCAGCGCGGGGGTCTGTTCAGGCAGGCGAGCGGAATAGGTCAGGCCGCGAATAGTCTGTAGGGTTGGGTCTGTCGTTTGCAACGGGGCCACGGTGACGCCCGTGGACGTGCGCCAGCCGCCGGTCTCTACATCCTTGCCTAGTGCCTCCAGTTGCCGCAGGTAGGGGTTGAGGGCGTTGTAGAAGCCCTGTAGCCCCGCGACCAGCTTGTCCCAGCCCCAACGGGCCGTGTTGCCTGTCAGCGCGATGGCGTTGACAAGGCGATTGACGCCCGCCGTGATCAGCGCGTTCGCCTCGTTTTGATTGAGGCCCCGCGCCGGGACATTGCCCAGCTTGTTCGACGGGACTTGATCTGTATTGCCCTCCTCGGCCCAATCGCTGACCCCTGCCGCGACACGGGCATCGACCTGCGCCTGCGTCAGCCCGCCACCGCCGCCGCTGGGTGCGTTCCCCAGCTTGTTGAGCGGTATCTGGCTCGTATCGCCTTCCTCTGCCCAATCGCTGACCCCAGCGGCTACCCGCGCATCCGCACGAGCGTCTATCTCCGCATTGGTTGGGATGTCGGGCAGCTTGGCGTCCGGCACTTGGGCTGTGCTGGACCGCCGCGCGAAGTCCTCAAGGTCAATCTGATTATCGAATAGCTGAAGCGTGACGTTGGTGCTGTTCTCCCAAGCGAGCAGGAACTTAGGCGTCGCGCCCCCCGTATGGCCCAAGTAGTACTGCGTATTGGACAGGCTGAACGCCACGGAGTTCGCCGCCGTCAGCTGATCGCCGTTGCTGGTCGCCGGCTTACCCAGCAGCTCAGACACCGTCAGGGTGTGCGATTGGCCGCCAATGACGACGCGCAGTCGCCGGGCATCGGCAGCGGGCGGCACATCCGGGTTGGGATTGGGAAACGGCGAGGCCCGCTCAGAGAGGGCGATCGGGACCGTGCCATTGAACAGGGACTCCTCAAAGCGCAGCCCCTCCTCGCTGTTGCTGAGGTCCACAACCGCCGGGTGCGTCGCCACGTTGCCCAGCTTGTCGGCGGGTATCTGATCCGTGTTGCCCTTCGTAGCCCAATCCGCTTGCGGCTGGGCGATCCACTCCGTGAAGCCATCGCTACCCACCGCCAGCACCCAGCCGATCTGCGCGGTGCTGGCATCCCCAAAGTCGGCTATCACCGGGAGCTCGTCGTTATTTTTGACCGCGAACTCCTCGACCGCCTCGTTGATGATCGCCAGCACATCGACGCGATCCAGCCCGCCCCCCTGCCCGCCGGAGGGAATGGTGATATTGAGGGTGTTCTCTACCCCGCTATCGTCTATCAGCGTAAAGGTGATCGTGCGCGTCGCAGGGGCATAGCGGACCGCCGTCACCCGCCCGCCGGTGGCCACCGCCTCGGCCCACGCACGGATGCGTACCAGCAGGGACGGTATATCCTCGACATCCAAGTCGAGCGCGTCAGGCAACTCCATAGACCCCAGCGTCTTGAGCCAGTCCTTCCACGGGGCCGCCCACGGGTTGCTCGCACGGTCGGACGCCTGGCTATACTCCATCGCATGGACGAGGTAGAGTGTCCCAAGCGCATTGCCGTAGGCTACGGCCTTATACGCGATGGGGGAGGAGGCCTCAACAAGGGGAACCTGATACATGACGCCCAAAT